>JBKQQQ010000015.1:0-9784 GCA_052144275.1 Streptosporangiaceae bacterium | reverse complement strand
GTGGTGGAACGCGGTGTCGAACACGGCTACCTGGGGGAGTTCGGGCCGGACGGCGCTGACCGCCTCGATGCCGGCCAGGTTCGCCGGGTTGTGCAGCGGCGCCAGCCGGGCGAACTCGCGGATCGCGGCGATGACCTCGTCGTCCACCAGCGTCGAGGCGCTGAACCGGTCGCCCCCGTGCACGACCCGGTGGCCGACGCCGATAAGGCGGGCCGGGCCGGCCCCCCGCGCGCTGGCATCGGCGTGGGCGTCGGGGTCGGCGTCGGCGTCGGCTACGCGGCCGAGAATGCGGGAGATGACGGCGTGGTAGCTGCCGTCCGGGAGCGGTTCCGCCACGGCGTCGCCTGGATACCGGCGGATCCGCAGCACCGCCTGCGGAGTGCCGACCTGCTCGGCCAGCCCGCCCAGCACGCGCTCGCCGGTGCCCGGGGTGAGCAGCGCGAACTTGACCGATGAGCTGCCCGAGTTGAGGACCAGGACCAGGCCACCGGAGCCTGCCGCGCCTTCGGAGCCTGCCATGCCCGGGATGCTACCGGTCATAAGTCACGCTCCGGGGCAGGCCAGGTGTGCACGGGCTGCCCGGTGGCCGCACAGGCGAGGTACCGGTCGAGCATCACCGCCAGGGCCTGCTCGCGGGACCGGCCGGGTTCGGCGGCCGCCAGCGCGGCACGCTGCCACGCCGCCCCGGTCTGCCCGGTGGCCACCCGCGCGCCGATCACGCCGAGCAGGCCGTCCGCCTCCGCCTCCGCCACCCCGGCGCGGACCAGGCCGTGGCGTGCCGCCGGCAGGAGTTCGGGCACCAGGGCGGCGGCGGGCACCGTCCTGACCTGGTGCGGGCCGGACGGCCAGGTCAGCTCGGCGGCCAGGCCGGACTGGGCCGCGCGGTAGAACCCGTGATCGGCGCGCTCGAACGACAGCCCGTAAGTCCAGCGCTGGTCCTGTCCGGCGAGCCACAGCGTGAGCCCGATCAGGAAGGCCGCGTTGGCCAGCATGTCGGTCATCGTCGGCCCGGCGGGCAGGGCTCGCATCTCGATCCGCAGGTGACCGCCGGCCGCGGGGTCGTAGATGGCCCGGTTCCAGCGCCAGACCGTGCCCTGGTGCAGCCTGAGCTCGTCCAGGCGGGGCGGGTCGCCGGCCTGCGAGGCGCCGGTCCCGGGGTGCGCGGCCTCGGGATCGCCGTCCTGGGAGACACCAGCCTCGGGGGCGCTGACGAAGGGCAGCAGCGGCTCGTGCAGCCGGACGCTCTCGGTGAACAGCTCGAGCGCTCCGTCGCGCAGCCAGCCGGTGCCGAGCGTGGTGCGCGGCGGCCGCCGCCTCGGCCCGCGGCTATCGCGGTCCTCGACCGACTGCTTGAACAGGGCGACCCTCGTCTCCTCCCAGAGCCGGTGGCCGAGGAACGTGGGCGAGTTGCCGGCCACCGCGAGGGCCGGCGCCGTCGCCAGCTGCACCGCGTTGTACACGCGGGTGAAGTCGCCCGGGGCGACCCGCAGGTGCACCTGGAACGAGCAGTTCGCCCCCTCGATCGCGATATTTCCGCTGGTCAGCTCCAGCGGTTCGGCACCGGAGATGTTCACGTGGAGCGGGCCCCGGCGGAGCCGCCGCAAGCCGCGGTCCAGCGCCCGGTAGCGGGCCGTGCCGGTCACCGCGGCGGCGCCGAGGTGCGCCTGGCTGAGCGTGGGCAGCACGCTAATCAGCGCGATCCGGCCGTGGTGGGCCCGGGCCGCGGCATCGACGCGGTCCAGTAGCACGCCGAGCTCACCGGCCAGCGCGGTGAACGGGCGGCCGGCCAGGGGCGCGGGCGAGGAGTTCAGCTCCAGGTTGAAGCGGTTGAGCTCGACGGCGACGCGGGAGTCGGCGGCCAGGGCGCGGACGGCCTGGTTCAGCGGCAGCGGCCGGGCCGCGCCGTCGACCAGGAACAGCTCGAGCTCGGCGCCGACCGTGGCCGGGCCCGCGCCGAAGCCGGGCCGGCCGAGCAACTGCCCGAGGTCGGCCAGGCAGCGCTCGAGCCGTTCGGTGAAACGAGCGTAATCGCGCTCGCTGAACTTCTCCCTGGTGATCTCCGTTCCCATGGCCGGGCCTCCGCCTCACCCCGGCGCGGCGATCCGCCGGCCGGTCAGCACCGCCGGCAGGATCCGGACGTAGTGGTGCCTGGCTCCGGGTGCCCACACCCGCAGCGGCAGGTCGCGCAGCCGGGCGAGCTCGGCCCGGTCGGTGACCTCGGTGATCTCGCCGCGCACGATCACGCTCCAGGCTGTGCGCGCGGCCGTGTCGATCCCGTCCGCTTCGAAGCAGACCCGGCTGCCCCGGCTTGCGGCGTGCAGCTTGGTGCCCGCTTCGGTGCGGAACATCACGGTGTGCCGGTCAAGGGTGAAGTTGACGGGAAACACGACCGGCCCGCAGTCATCGGTGACGGCCACACGGCCGAGGTGCTCGCTCGCCAGCAGCGCGAAGCACTCCGATCTGGTCAGCTCCTGGACTTGTCCGGGCCGCGGTTCAGCCGCGGCCGAGGTCGGCATGATCCCCGCCGGGTACGAATAGGACGTCCCCGGGATCACGCCGCACACTGACCGCCATCTGGGTGACCATCCCGATCCTGAGCACGAGGTGCGGGTAGGCGCCGTCGCTGAGCTGGGTTCTGATGAACTCGCGCAGCCAGGGCAGCTCGAGCGGCTGGCTGTGGAGCGCCACCGCCGCCCCGCTAGCGCTGGCGGTGAGCAGGATCCGCTGCAGGGCCTGCCCGGCGTTCACCCAGTCCACCGGGCGGTCAGCGACAGTCGTGAGCAGCCCGGCCACGCCAGCCGCCCGGATGGACGTGGCCGAGCTGAGTGGCGGCATCCCCCAGCCGTGCCCGCGGCCGAAATCCCGCCCGGGGAAGTCCGGGTCAGTGTGTTCGGCCCGCGCCGGGTAGGAGGTAGCCGGCACTCCGTCGCGGCAAGCGCAGCCCGGCGCGGGCGTCCATCGGGCGAGTTCACGCAGGCGCTCGCCATCTTGCCGCAATTGGTGCTCCGCCGTTTCCACGGCGGCCGCGAGCGCGGCTCGCCGTCCGTCATCCGCCACGATGCGCAGCACCGCCCCGTCCCGCGCGGCACCGCCGCGCAGCGCGGCGAGCAGGTCCGGCGGCAGCGGCTCCGGGTCGAACGCGCCGCGGTGCGTCCGGCGCTTGCGGATCTGGCTGAACAGCCGCCGCTCGAATTCGTCGCTGACGGCGCGCTCCCGCCAGGTCACCCGCGCCACCAGCGTCGGCTGCCCCGGGTCGGGCAGCACGGAGGTCTCGGGGACGTAGCCCATCGACCGCAGGGCGAGGCGCACGTTGAACAGCGCGGCGCCACAGCTCATCATCAGCTCGCGGCCGTCCGGATCGGCCACGGTCAGCCTGCGGCCGGTATCGGCGTGCAGGCAGATCTGCTGGCCGCCGTGCTCGCTCTCCTGCTGGCTGCCGTGCTGGCTGGCCGGCTCGCCGCCGGTGACGAACCGCCAGGGCTGGGTGTTATTCACCGAGGGCGCCCAGACTGCTTCCGCCACGAGGTAGCGGGCGATCTGCTCGGCGGTCATCGGCTCGCTCATGGTGCCAGCACACTCCCCTGCGCTGGGAAAGTGCAGGTGCCAAAGTCCGTAGCGAGCGGGACCTTCGGTCCTGAGGCTGCTGGGGCCGACGGCCGGCCGCGCGATAGCTACGATGTCCGAGGCTGGTCGTTAGACCGGTGCGGTAGCTTATTTGTTCTCGAGTCATGAAATAACTCCAGCAACCAAACGGGTCCCGCGCTCGTTTTCCGTAGTGCGGGCCACGTATCTGTGACGCTTTGATCGACTGACGGCCTGGATAGTAAATGTCACTTTCTGGCGTAAATCCGGACATCGATGACGCCCCCGTGCCAGCTCAGCCGGAACCACCCGGTACCGGCAGGCGCTGGTCTGTTCCGCAACCCCCGCGGCTCTCGCTGACGACGGGCGGGATGCTGATCTTCGCGGGGATCCGCGTGCTCAGCGTGGCGATCGCGGCATTTCTGCTCAGGCACGGTAAATACCGGCTGTCGCACGTGTCGCTGGTCCAGTTGATGAGCTCGTCCGACGGCGGCCACTACACGTCCATCGCCGCGCACGGTTACACCTATCCGGCCGGGCAATTGGCCCACGCCTCGGTGTTCTCCTGGTTCCCCGGCTATCCCGCGGTCATCGACTCCATCGCCTGGCTGCCCGGCGTCACCATCGTCGCGGCGGGTCTCGTCGTGACGGCCGGCGCCGGGCTGGCGGCGGCGTGGGGGCTCACCGTGCTGGGCATGAAGCTGACCAGCGACCCGCGGATCAGCCTGCTCATGGTGGCGATCTGGGCGGTGGCTCCGAGTTCCACGGTCCTGTCCATGATGTACGCCGAGGCGCTGTTCTGCGCCCTGGCCATCTGGGCTCTGGTCGCCCTGGTCAGCCGGCGGTGGCTGACCGCCGGCGCGCTCACCCTCGTGGCCGGGACGGTGCGCAGCACCGCCGTGGCGCTCATCCTGGCCGTCTGCGTGGCGGCGCTGATCGCGGTGATCCAGGCGGTGCGAGCGCGCCAGCCCTTGGCCCTATGGTGGCGGCCGGCGGCCGCTGCGCTGCTGGCTCCGCTGGGGCTGCTGGGTTACCTGGGATACGTGGCGGTGGCGACGCACCGGCTGGACGGATGGTTCTGGGTCGAGAAGCACACCTGCGGCATGGTCTTCGACTGGGGGACGAGCACGCTGCGCGTGATCAAGGGCACGCTGCTCGGCACGCCTTCGGTGGCCGAGGTCCTGGTGGTGGCGGCCATCACCGCGGCCGCGCTGCTCATGTTGTGGAGCCTGACCGAGCGCATCCCCGTCTACCTGCACGTCTACACGATCGTGGTGGTCTTCCTGGCCCTCACCACCAGCGCCAACTGGATCAGTTCCAAGCCGCGGTTCCTGCTGCCCGCCGTCCTGCTGGCCCTCCCGGTGGCCCGGCTGCTGGCCCCGCTGCGGACTTCGGTGCTGGTGCCGCTCATCGCCGTCCTGGCCGTCGCGACGACCTGGTTCGGCCTGTACCTGACGGTCATCGCCCACTGGACGCCCTGAGCGCCGCCTGGGCCGGGAGGCACCTCGGTCATGTCCGGCAAGCCGGAAAGTTACTGAATCTTTTTGACGGATGGACCCATCCGCCGGCCCGTCTGCCGCGAAACAACGGCGTGAAAGGCGATCCGGGGACCGATGGGGGTTGCGGCATCCGAGCCGGCCTGGGCAGACCCAGGCCGTGCCCTGACCGCTCACCGGCATCCCCGGCTCGCCTGACGCCGAAACCCGGAGGCTCGGCCGGGCGGACGGTCAATGCTCTGAGTAGTCATTCAGCTTACGTTCAGTTAATGCTGTCCGGCGTGACCTCCGCCGCGGGCGACGCGCACGCCAACCAGCGACCGAAAGGACCGTCATGCCCAGTCAGGATGCGAAGCGTGCGTCAGACCCGGAGCCGTCTGGGTCCGCTGGACGCCGGCTTTCCCGGCGCTCCCTGCTCCAAGGAGCCGCGACCGCCGGTGCCGCGGGTCTGGCCGCCACCGCCATAGGCGCGGCCGCGAGCCCGGCCCTGGCCGCCACCAGCCGGACCTCGGTACCGGACCAGGCGCACGGCCACGGCGAGTCCGGCACGGCCGCCGGGCCGATCATGGTGCACGTCCGCGACGCCAGGTCGGGGGACATCGAGGTGTTCTCCGGGACCAGCCAGACCCGGCTGCGCGACAAGGACCTGGCCGCCCGGATCGCGCGGGCGATGGGCTGAGCCCGCCATCCGCTGCCACCTGCGGTCATCCGCCATTCGAGCCAGTCTCGAGCCAGTTCCGAGCCACTTTCGAGCAGTTCTGAGCCAGTGAGGTAAGTGAATGTCATCGCATCGCGAGGCGCCAGAGATCTCCAAGGATCCGGTGGCCGACAGCACCGACGTGTACGCGTTCGTGAGCCCGGATAAGCCGGACACGGTCACGCTGATCGCCAACTACATCCCGCTGCAGGGACCGGCGGGCGGCCCGAACTTCTACGAGTTCGGCGACGACGTCCTGTACGAGATCCACGTCGACAACAACGGGGACGGACGGGCGGACATCTCCTACCAGTTCCGTTTCACCACCGAGGTGCTCAACCCGGACACCTTCCTGTACAACACGGGCCCGATCGAGGCGCTGGACAGCCCGGCCTGGAACCGCCGCCAGACCTACGACGTGACCGTCTCGTCCGGCTCCTCGGGCCAGACCATCGGCAGCGGGCTGGCCTGCCCGCCGTGTAACATCGGGCCGCTGTCAACGCCGAACTACCCCGCGCTGGCCGCCCAGGCGATGCACAACCTGGGCGACGGGATCACGGTGTTCGCCGGGCAGCGAGCCGAGGGCTTTTACGTCGACCTGGGCTCGATCTTCGACCTGGGCAACCTGCGGCCGTTCGAGAACCTGCACGCCCAGTACGGGCTGAACGCCTTCTCCGGCCCCGCGCCAGGGGTGAACGCCACCAACCACCTGAACGTGCACTCGATCACGATCCAGGTGCCGATTTCCTCGCTGACCAGGAGCGGCCACCCGACCATCGGCGTGTGGACCACGGCGAGCCGCCAGCGGGTCAGGCTGTGGGACGCCGACAACGGCGAGAACGTCGACAGCGGGCCGTTCCGGCAGGTGTCGCGGCTCGGCAACCCGCTGGTCAACGAGGTCCTGATCCCGCTCGGCCGCAAGGACCAGTGGAACTCGCTGCCGCCGTCGGACGACAAGCTGTTCGCGGGCTACGTCACCCAGCCCGGCCTCGCGGCGCTGCTGCCCGGTCTCTACCCCGGCGTGTTTCCCAACCTGGCCGCGCTGGTCGCCTCCGCGAAGCCGCGCGCCGACCTGGAGGCGATCCTGCTGACCGGCATACCCTCGGGCATCATCCCCGGATTCCAGAACTTCACCGGGCCGGTGCTGGCCGACATGCTCCGGCTGAACACCTCGATCCCGCCCACGTCCCCCAGCAAGCAGAGCATCTACGGGCTGCTCGGCGGCGACGCGGCCGGCTTCCCGAACGGCCGCCGGGTCACCGACGACGTGGTCGCGATCGAACTGCGGGCCATCGCCGGGGTCACCTATGCCCTGGTCAGCAAGTCCTTCACGCCCGACGCGGCGGCGAGCAAGCTCACCGACGGGCTAACCCCGGCCAGCGTCAGCTCCCCCTACCTGACCCAGTTCCCCTACCTCGGGGTGCCCTACAGCGGTTTCGACAACCCGTCCTGATCGCAGGAGCCCAGCATGAGCGAGCCAGCCGCCGGCCCTTCCGGCCCGGGCACCGTCATCATGGAACTCGGCGCCGGCATCGGCGCCCTGATCCTGTACACGCCGGCCGAAATGGACGGCCAGGAGATCGAGATCAGCCGCGACGACGAGCCCGGCGCTCAGCGCACGCACTCCGAGGTCCGGCCGCGTCACATGCCCGGCGAGACCAGGTACGCGGCCGTCTACCCCGGCCTGCCGGCCGGGCGTTACACGATCTGGCGCGACGAGCACAGCCCGGCGGCCGCCGTCACCGTGACTGGCGGGCAGGTCAGCAACTGCCGCTGGCCCGGCTGAGCCGTCGAGTCCTGAGGGCGCTGGCCTCGGCTTGGGGGAGGCCAGCGCCCTTACTTGCGTAGCGCCTTAGACGGGCAGCGCCTTAGACGGGCAGTTCCTCAGACCGGCAGGGGCAGGGCCAGGATGGGTTTGGTCGTGGGCTGGACCGAGCCCGGGGCCGGCTCGACGGTCAGGCCGAGCGTGTCGCCCTTGACCACCCCGGACGCCAGCACCGGTCGGGTCAGCCCGGACGTGGCCGGCGGCAGCAGCCCCGCGGACACGATCTTGGTCTTGCCGATCAGCCAGAGCTGGTACACCTTGCCGGCCGGCAGCGCGGGGAGCCCGTTGGTGACCACGACCAGCTGGTGCCGGTCCGCGGCCAGCACCACGGTGGCCACGCCGCCCTTGGTGGTGGAGTGGCTGAGCAGCGTGACTTGCGGCGAGGACAGGAGCAGCGAGATCGCCTCGTTCTCGGCCTGGGCCTGGTTGAGTTGCTGCTGGGTATGGGCCTGCGCGAAGCCGAAGAGCACCGCGACCACGATCGAGGCGGTCGCGACGACCCCGGAGAGCCACGGCACCCATGGCACGTTATGGGGCCACGCCCGCGTGCGCCGCGGCCGGGCACGGGTGCTGACCTCGGGCGGCAGCTGGCGGGTGCGCGCGGCGACGGTCAGCACCCGGTGACGCAGTTCGGGCGGCGGCTCGGCGGTGGCGGCGAAGGCCAGCGCGGTCGCCACCTCGCGGAACCCGCGCACCTCGCTGGCGCACGAGGCGCAGCGGCTCATGTGACGGGTGAAACGGTCGAGCTCGGACCCGCTGTCGATCGCGTCGAGCGCGTAGGCACCGGAGAGCGAGTGCATGTCGTGGCGGAGGAACCGCATTCAGCTCACCCCCAGGCAATCGCGCATCCGGATGAGCCCGTCGCGGATCCGGGTCTTGATCGCGCCCAGGGTGACCTTGAGCAGGTCGGACACCTGACGGTAGCTGTACCCGCCGTAGTAGGCCAGGGTGATCGACTCGCGCTGCACGTCGGTCAGTCCCTCCAGGCAGCGCCGTACCCGCTCCCGGTCCAGGCTCGCTTCCACCGCCTCGGCAACCTCGTCATGTGGTGTGTGGACCTCGGCTGTCTTGTGTTCGCGGTCGGCCGCCGCCGTGGTGGAGCGGACACGGTCGATGGCGCGGCGGTGGGCGATGGTCATCACCCACGTCGCCGCGCCACCCAAGGCCGGGTCGAACCGCGCGGCGGTCCGCCACACCTCGAGGAGTACTTCTTGGGTTACCTCCTCAGAGTGGGACGGATCCCGAAGAACCCTGCGGGTCACGCCGTATACCGGGCCAACCAGCCGGTCGTACACCGCCTCAAACGCTTCGGCATCGCCACGCGCCACGTGGACGAGCAGGTCATCGAGGTCCCGCTCTCCCCTCCTATCCGTAGCCGCGGACTTGAACCGGGACGCGTCCGAATCGCTCGGGTTCATATGACACCTTCGAAGCAGACGCCGGATCGGATGGGTCGGGACATAGCCGAATTTTAAATAATTTAATTGCCGCAGTCTGCCGCAGCGGAAGAGCCGCGCCGACGGAAGGCCTACCGCTGCGCCGTTCGGCCTGATATCACTGAAACGTGGCGGGTGACGGCCCGGCCCATGCCGTCGCGCGCGCAAAATCCGGAGGTGGCCATGCGCCTGGTCTGGGTGCTGATCGTCGTCTGGCTGCTTATCGGCGCTCTCGCCGCCGGGCAGCGGCACTACTACACCACCTCCTCGGCGAATTGCGCCGGCGCGGGCACGATCGCGGTGACCATCCTGTTCGGGCCGATCAATTACTTCGGGGGGAATCCCAAGCTCACCTGTCACTAGACGGGCCAGGAGGCGGCACGGCGTCCGGCGGTGCGGCCTCGGCCGGTGCAGGCTCGGGCGGTGCGGGCTCGGCCGGCGCAGGCTCGGGCGGTGCGGGCTCGGGCGGTGCGGGCTCGGGCGGTGGCGGCTGGCGCGCCATCATGGTGGACACGGCCGCGCGCATGGCCCCGAGGCCGGCGCCGCGGGGCACCTTGAGGGACACGTAGGCGATGGCGCCAGCCGGGATGGGCAGCCAGAAGTTCACCAGCCGCCAGCCGAGCACGCCCAGCGTCGCCACGCTGCGGGTTAGGCCGAAGCTGACCAGCAGCAGCGGCGCGATCGAGTCGACGACGCCCAGGCCGCCGGGAGTCACCGGCAGCGCGCCGGCCACGTTGGCGATCCCGTA
>JBKQQQ010000014.1:0-3065 GCA_052144275.1 Streptosporangiaceae bacterium | reverse complement strand
CAGCGCGCTGACCCGGTAGCCTCCCAGTCATGGTCCACATCGACGAGGAGGCGCTGCGGTCAAGCCTGCAGCGGTTGCGTCAGGCGGCCTTCGACGCCGATGTGGTCGCCGTCCTGAAGCGGACGGTCAACGCGGTAGATGAGGTGTTCGACTACAGCGGCGCCGGGATCATGTTCGTCACCGAGTCGGGACATCTGGCCTACGTGGCCGCATCGGACGAGGGCGGCCGGCAGCTCGAAGAGGCCCAGGCGGCGGCCGGGCAAGGCCCGTGCTACGACTCCTACGTCTACGCCCGGGAGATCGTCAGCAGCGACCTGCGCACCGACGACCGCTGGCCGGACCTGCGCCTGCCTGCCCAGGTGCGGGCGGTCGCGGGCATACCGCTGCTGCTGGCCGGCAGCCCGGTCGGCACGCTGAACGTCTACCGCGACCAGCCGACCGAGTGGGACGATTCAGACGTCCAGGCGCTGCGCGGCTACAGCGGCCTGATCACGGAGATCCTGGCCGCCGCGCTGGCCGCGGCCGACCGCGGCACCGTGGCCGAGCAGCTGCAGTACGCCCTGGACTACCGCGTGGTCATCGAGCGCGCGGTCGGTTACCTGATGGGCGCCCACGGTCTGACGGCGACGACCGCGTTCAACGTGCTCCGCAAGCAGGCGCGCGATTCGCGCCGGCGGGTGGCCGACGTGGCCGCCGAGGTACTCGGCGGGAGCACCGGCCCGGACGCCGATCAGATCCGGGACCGGCGTTCGCCGGGCCGCGCCCTCACCGAGGCGACCTGACCCTGAGTATGCTACTTTTCTTTAGTTCCGCCGTGTGTCCGCGGATCGCACCTAGGAGGTGACGATCTGTGGCATGTCCCAGTGAGCACGACGATAGTCCGGTCACGGCGGTGAGCCCCTTTGTTACCGTCACCGAGCACCATGGCCAGCGGTCATTGATGCGGCTCGAGGGCGAGCTTGACGTGTGCGGCACGGACCACCTGCGGCAGGCCCTGGCCGACGTCCTGCGCCGCGCACCGAAGACCCTGGTGGCGGACCTGTCCGCGCTCGGCTTCACCGACTGCGCCGGCCTGGCCGTCCTGGCCTGGGCGCACGAGAGCCTGGCTGGACACGGCCGTGAACTGATCATCACCGGCTGTCAGCCCATCGTCAGGCGGCTGCTGAGCCTGACCGGCTTCGACATGTACCTGCACGTCAGCGACGAGCCGGCGGATGCCTTCCTGGTCCGGGACGGTGCACCTGGCCGGGGCAGGGGGCAGGCCCGTTCGGGATAATGAACTTCCTGCCGACCCCAGACTCCTGATGAGGTCGATACCCCGGCCGAGGTTGTCCAGGCGGGCGGCGAGGGTGTCTCCGGCCGGGTAGAGGCGCACGGTGTCCACGCCGGCCTCGCGCCAGGTCCGCAGCCGGGCGCGCACCATGTCCTCGGTGCCGATCAGCGTGGTGGCCAGGACCATCTCGTCGGTGACCAGGCCGGCCGCGCCGTCGCGGTCCCCGGCCTGCCAGCGCTCGCGGACCCGGGCGGCGACCTCCGCCCAGCCCTGCCGGCTGTAGGCGTCGTTGTAGAAGTTGCTGGTGGCCGAGCCCATGCCGCCGAGGGAGAAGGCCAGTTCCTTCTTCCGGCCGGCCAGGGTCCGGGCCAGGTCGGCCTCGTCGACCAGGTTGATCTCGGCGCCCTGGCAGATGTCCAGGTCCGCCCGGCTGCGGCCGGCCCGGGCCAGCCCGGCGTCCAGGTGGGTGAAGTAGGCGCCGGCGCCCTCGGGCACGAAGCTCGTGCCGAGCCAGCCATCGGCGATCTCGCCGGTCAGCTCCAGCATCCGCGGCGACAGCGAGGCCAGGTACACCGGCACGGAGGCCGGCGCCAGGCTGACCCGCATCGGCCGAGCCCCCTTGGATCCCTCGAGCGGGATGCGGTACTGGCTCCCGGCGAAACGGACCTTCTCCCCGGTGAACACGCTCCGCACGATCGCGACGGTCTCACGCATGCGGGCCAGCGGATGGCCGAACGGGATGCCGTGCAAGCCCTCGATGACCTGCGGGCCTGAAACGCCCAAGCCGAGCAGGAACCGGCCGCCTGACAGATGGGCCAGCGTCATCGCGGTCTGCGCGATCGTGACCGGCGAGCGGGTGCCGACCTGGATCACGCCCGAGCCCAGCAGCATGGACTCGGTGCGGGCGGCGAGATACCCCAGCAGCGAGGGCGCGTCCGCGCCCCAGGCCTCGGCCACCCAGCAGACGTCCAGGCCGAGCTTTTCCGCCTCGACGGCGAACTCGGCGGTTTCCTTTCCGGCCGACCCCTCGATGGTCGTCGCGGTGCGCATCACCGGGCGCATCACCGGCCCCGTTCGGCCAGCTCCTTGATGGCGGCCAGGTTGTGCTTCAGGCAGGCCTCCCATTCCCGCAGCCGGACGAAGACGATCTTGGCCTCCTTATCCGGCATCGCGTCGATGGCCAGGCTCAGGCCGGAGCGAGCCGGGCCCATCCGCGCCCACTGCTCGAGCACCGTGCCCGCCCCGTCGGGCCGCAGGGTGAACCGCCAGGTCGCCATCGGTTGGCCGGGGTCGCCCACCGCCCACGCGAACCGGCCCGGCTCGTCGCACTCGATCACCGTGCTGACCGTCTCCCACGTTCCGCGGTACTCGTTGGCGTTGCGGCCGACAAACCGGCAGCCGACGGCCGGGCCGGTGACCCCGTCCAGCCAGCCCACCTCCTGCAGCTCGCCGCTCAGCCCAGGCATCAGGAAGATGTCACTCACCAAGGGCCACACCCGCTCCGGCGGAGCCTCGATGTAGATCTGGGCCGCCACCGCCGGGCAGTCGGCGTACACCTGTCCCGTCCACTCCATCGGTCAGCTCCCCGCGAGGTGGCGCATGTTGCGCAGGGCTACGGCCATGATGGTGTTCGTTGGGTTGTGCGCGCCAGAGGTGACGAAGACGGAGCCGTCGGCCACGTAGACGTTGTCCAGGCCGTGCACCCGGCCGTAGGTGTCGGTCACGCTGGTGGCCGGGTCGGCGCCCATCATCATGCCGCCCATGACGTGGTTGCCTGTGGGCAGGCCGCCGC
>JBKQQQ010000013.1:0-15802 GCA_052144275.1 Streptosporangiaceae bacterium | reverse complement strand
ACTGGGCCGCATCGCGGCGGACGCCGACGTCGACACGCTCGCGCCCACCCTGATCGGAGCCGGGCACCTGCTGTTCGCCGACCGGACAGCCGCCCCGCCAGAGGCCGGAGCCGTCCGCAAGATGGTGGCCACGGTCATCGCCGGCGCCATGCGAGAACCGCCGCCGTGAACGGCCCAGCCTGAGAAATCATCACGGCGCCGATCCGGGCCGCCGCCAAACTCTCATCATGAGAGCCGACTTGCATGAAGCGCGAGAGCGCGCTACTCTCTTGAGAGTCAGCTCTTACGAAGGGAATTTGATCTCATGAATACGACTCAGGCAGCGAGCACCTCCCGGACCATCGACCTGGGCATCGGCCTGAAGGTCACCATCAGGGAGTACGGCGACGCCGCCACCGCCGGAGGTACCGGCGTGCTGATCCTGCACGGCGGCGCCGGGCCGCAGTCGGTCGGCGGCCTGGCGGCCGCGCTCGCCGAGCACGCGTACGTGATCACCCCGACCCACCCGGGTTTCGACGGCACGCCGCGGGTCCCGTGGGCCGACTCGGTCGCCGACCTGGCCGACGCGTACCTGGACCTGCTCGAGAAGCTCGGCATGACCGCGGTGATGGTGATCGGCAACTCCATCGGCGGCTGGATCGCCTCCGAGATGGCGCTGCGTGACATCCACGGCCGTGTCGCGTCGATAGTGCTGCTCAACGCGGTCGGCATCCGCCCCGACAACGGGACGCAACTGGTCGACATACGCTCCCTCCCGCCGGCCGCGATCGGACGGCTCGCGTTCGTCAACCCGGCCTTCCGGCCCAACCCGGCCGCGATGAGCGAGGAGCAGCTCGCCACGATGGCCGCCAACCAGCAGACGCTGCAGACCTACGCGGGGGAGGGGTTCACCTTCGCGCCGAAACTGCGCTGGCGCCTGCACCGCGTCACCGTGCCGGTACTGGCCGCCTGGGGCGAGGAGGACGGCATCGCTACCGCGGAGTACGGCCGCACCTACGCGGCGTGCTTCCCTAACGGCCACTATCAGCCCATCGCGGACGCCGGGCACTTCCCGCACATCGAGCAGCCCGGCGCTGTGCTGGCGGCCATCGGCGACTTCGTCGACAGCGTCGTCAAGCCCGACGGCGACTGACCGGCGGCCCTGCCGCGCGCGGGCCGGCGCCCCGCGCGCGGCCCGCGGCGGGCCGCCGGACTTCGTGCGAGAGTAAATTCGCATCAAAAGATTGGACTTGCATAAGGGGGGATCGATGACCTCACAGAGCATCGCGGGGCGGGCCAACCAGAAACTGCGCACTCGTACCGCGATCGTCCAGGCCGCGGCCGAGCTGAGCCGGACCGGCCGGGAAGTGACCATGCCCGAGATCGCCAAGGCGGCCCTGGTCTCCGAGGCCACGGCCTACCGCTACTTCCCTGACCTGGCCAGCCTGCTCCGGGAGGCGATCGCCGGGCAGCTGCCCGCGGCGGCTGAAGCACTCCAGCAGGTCGCGGACAGCGACGACCCGGTGGAGCGCGTCGCCGCCGCGACCGAATTCCTGCTGCGCCACGTCCTGGCCCGGCAGGGCGTGGTCCGCGCCCTGATCGCGGCCACGGTAACCAGGCCCGGCGACGCCACGGTCCGGCCGGGCCTGCGCTTCGGGCTGATCGACCAGGCGCTCGCCCCCCTGGCCGGGACTCTCGGCGCCTCCGATCCCGCCGCGCTGGCGCAGCTCAAACGCGATCTCGCGATCGTCGTCAGCGCCGAAGCGCTGTTCAGCCTGCTCGACCTGTACGGGCTGAACCCCGAGGATGCCGTCACCAGCATCGTGCACACCGCGACGACCCTCACCAGCGCCGCATTGCGGTTACGGGTCCTAGGGCGGGAACTCTCCGTTCGGCAACGCCCGCCGTGCCGAGCGGTCTAAGATGACCCCTCTGGACGGTTAGCTTCGGGGACAACTGGCAGGGGGAGGACATAGCCAGTGGCTCGCCTGGCGATCGCGAAAGGCTTCCTGGCTGAGTACGCGAAGCTCGACAAGGACGCGCGGCGCGCGGTAGATGCCGTGGTCACCGAGTTTGCCCAGCGCCCGCACGCCTGGCGGTACCTGGAGAAGCCGCGGCAGAGCCTGGATGACCGGATCCGCTTGTTCCGGGTGAACAGCCTCTGGCGCGGTGTCGTGCTGGCTCCCGATACCGGTGACACGTACTGCCTGGTCACGATCCTGCCGCATGACAAGGCCTATGCCTACGCTGCCGGTCACCGGTTCAGCGTCAACCAGGCACTCGGCGGGCTGGAAGCCCGTGACGAGGAGACCATCCAGCAACTGCGGCCCTCCCTTCAGCCGGCCGCCGAGCCCGATGACAGGCGGCTGTTCGCGGATGTCACCGACGCCGACCTGACCCGGCTCGGCGTCGACGCGCAGGTCCTTCCGGTGGTCCGGCTGCTGGCCAATGAGGCAGACCTGGACAGGCTGCAGATGGCGTTGCCGGACGCTCAGTACGCCGCGCTTTACGCGCTGTCTTGCGGGATGACCGTGGATGAGGCCCGGGCTGAGGTAGCCCGGCTTTTTCCCGTCGGCACACCGCCTGAGCAGGTGGACCACGGTGATCTGGTCGCCGCGATGGAGCGCAGTCCCGACCAGGTCACCTTCGTGTCCGGGCAGCAGGAACTGCCGCTCATGCTCGCTCACCCGTTCGCGGCGTGGCGCATGTTCTTGCACTCGAGCCAGCGCGAGATCGCCTACCGGCCGAGCTATGCCGGCCCGGCTCAGGTGACGGGCGGCCCTGGTACCGGCAAGACGGTGACCGTGCTGCACCGCGCGGCGTTCCTCGCCGCCCGCGCCGCGACGTCGCCCGAAGCCGGCCAGCAGATACTGGTTACTACCTTTAACGGCATCCTGGCCGAGGCCCTGCAGGCCCAGCTTGGCCTGCTGATCCCGGATGCCGCCGTACGCAGCCGGATCGAGGTGCTCAACGTGGACCGGCTGGCGTACGGCGTCGTCAAGCAGGCTCGCGGTACCCCCGTCATCGCCGATGAGCGGGTGCTGCGCACCCGCTGGGCGGAGGCTGCCGCTGACGCCGGGCTGGCCTTCACCCCGGCGTTCGGCAAAAACGAGTGGGAGCAGGTCATCCTGGCCCAGGACCTGCGCACCGAGCAGGCGTACCTGGCCTGCCCGCGCACCGGCCGGGGGCGGCCGCTCACCAGGGCCCAGCGTAGCCAGGTCTGGCAGGCCGCCGAGCGGGTCACCGCCGAACTCGCCGCCGCCCGCGAGTCCACGCATCTGCAACTGGCCAACGAGGCCGCGCAGCTGCTCCGGCAGGCGGGAGAGTCGCGCTACCGGCACATTCTCGTGGACGAGGCCCAGGATCTGCATCTAGCCCAGTGGCGGCTGCTTCGCGCGGCCGTGGCGCCGGGCCCGGACGACCTGTTCATCGCGGCCGACCCGCACCAGCGCATCTACGACAACCGGGTCTCGCTCGCCAGCCTGCAGATCAGCGTGCGGGGCCGGAGCCGGCGGCTGTCCCTGAGCTACCGGACCACCCAGGAGATCCTGGCCTGGGCGGTGCCGTTGCTCGGCGCCGATCCGGTGGTCGGCCTGGACGGCGAGGTGGACTCGCTGCTCGGCTACCGGTCTCCCATGCGTGGCCAGCGTCCGCAGCTGGAGGTGGCGGCCACCCGGGCCGGAGAATTCGCTGCGCTGGCCGAACGGATCCGCTCCTGGCTGAATACCGGCATCGAGCCGCAGGCCATCGGGGTGGCGGCCCGCTCGGCCAGCTTGGTTCGCGAGGCACGTGAGGCACTGAAGGCCGACGGCATCATGACGATCCCCCTGCGGGGTCTTGGGATCCGGGGCGACACGCAGGCCGTCCGGGTCGGCACCATGCACGCGATGAAGGGCCTGGAGTTCCAGGCCGTCGCGGTCATCGGCGTGGAACAGGGCGTGGTCCCGGAACCAGCGGCGATCACCCCGGAAAGCGAAGACCCGGTCATCCATGCCCAGGACCTGCAACGGGAGCGCTGCGTCCTGTTCGCGGCCTGTACCCGGGCCCGGGACCATCTGTTCGTGTCAGGGACCGGCGCGCCGAGCGCATTCTTGCCCGCTGATGCAGCGGTCCCGCCGGACTCCGGCGGCCAGTCCTGAGGCGGATGGTGGCCATTCTCACCGGTCAGCGCCAGCAGGTAAGCGATCGCGGATAATTGGGAAGGCGATGGCCCGGCTGAGGCACGCACCGGACGGAATGCGTGAACCGCAGCTCGTTCGGCACAATATTTAAATTATCCCGAACGGCCATGCTGTTACGGCCCCGGCCACAGCGGGCGCCGTTGGTGAGCGGCGCCGTGCCGTCAGCGTCACCGGGCCCGCGGCGGATGCATGCTCATGTGAGCACATTGCCCCGCCAGCCCCGCCGCGACCGTGCCCCAAGCGTGCCCGGCCGGCCGGCCGGCGGCAAATACGGACACTCGGTGAGAAATGTCTAAAGCAAGGAGGAATAACTCACAATCTAATGAGGGTGTACGCTGCCGCCCGGCGTTAATGTGCGAGACCCAGCCGGCGTCGTTGGCATGGATGACAAAAATGTTACGATCGACTGTGAACCGGATGACCGCAGATCCGTGCCATTGGGTATGGGTCTGGCGTTCTGCGGCAGTGCGGCTCGGCGCAATTGTTGGTGGGTGAGCAGGTCCCGCACCCTGCCACCGTCATGGAGTGCAGTAGCCGCACGGGAAGCTCTGCGGCCCCGGTACGAGGAGCACGAT
The DNA here is from genome assembly GCA_052144275.1 of Streptosporangiaceae bacterium. Taxonomy (GTDB): domain Bacteria; phylum Actinomycetota; class Actinomycetes; order Streptosporangiales; family Streptosporangiaceae; genus Palsa-504. The sequence goes on along the minus strand of JBKQQQ010000013.1, from coordinate 11,067 downwards.
AGTCCTGGGCCGCGGTGCGGCTGGGCTTTCTCGTCCGTGCCGGCGAGCGCGCCATGATCACGCACCGGGTGATTGACGGCGCGGCGGGAGCTCAGGCCGGAGCTGGGGCCCAGGCGCGCATCCTGGTCATCGACGACGAGCAGGCGATACGGTCCGCACTCAGCCGGGCGCTGGCCGCCGAGGGCCTGAGGATCGATTCCGCCGAGACCGGTTCAGACGGGCTCAGGCGGGCCCTCGCCGAGGCCTATGACCTGGTCATCCTCGACCTGGTGATGCCCAGCACAGACGGTCGCGCCATACTACGGCAGCTGCTGAACGACCGGCCTGCACAGGCAGTCTTGGTGCTGTCCTGTCTCTCCGACGTGCGGTCCAAGGTGGACTGCCTCGAGCTCGGCGCGAGGGACTACCTGACCAAGCCGTTCTCGCTCGCCGAGTTGCTCGCCCGGGTGCGCATCCAGCTGCGCGGCGACAGCCTCGGCGTGATCATCAGGGTAGGGGGGCTCAGGCTGCACGTCGGCCGCATGGAAGCGGATATCGGCCACGGTCCCGTGCCGCTCACGAGGCTCGAGTTCCTGGTGCTCAGAGAGCTGATGGAGCACGCGGGCCGGTCAGTGTCGAAAGGTCAGCTGCTCACGTCGGTATGGGGCTACGACTACGACCCGGGTTCCAATATCGTCGGCGTGTGCGTGCGGCGGATCCGGTCGAAGATCGGTGACCACGTCATCAAGACGGTACGCGGTGCGGGATACCAGCTCGCGACCGGATGACCCGGGCTCGCGATCTGCCGACCGACCCGGGATCCGGCGCGGATGGCTCGACCTGGCCTGCGTGATCCTGTCACTGCTGAACCTGGCCGCGATCGTCGTATGGCCATCCTGGGATACGGTCCCGTTCCACCTCATCTCGATCGGTTTCGCGGCGCTCTACGGGCTCCGGATCTGGCCGGTCGACCCGATGGTGTGGGGGCTCGGGGTCGTGATCATCGCCACCTTCACCGGGATCTGCCTGGATGTGCTGCACGTTGACGAAACGGTTGAGGAGGTGGCCGAGATACCGCTGATGGCGGCGATGTTCGTCGCGATCGTGTGGCACGCTAACCGCAGGGTCACCGCCGACCAGGAACGGCGCCTCATCGGCGAGAAGAACGTCCGCCTGCTCAGTGCGCAGCGCCGGTTTCTCCAGGATGCCTCGCATCATCTGCGTACCCCCGTCACGATCGCCCTCACCCACGCCGAGCTGCTTGCCCGTGACCTGGCCGATCGCGACGAACTGCGCGACGTCCAGGTGATAGTCGCCGAGATGGACGGGCTCCGCCGCCTGAGCGAACGGCTGCTCGTCATCGCGGCGGCCGAGGACCAGGATTTCCTGTATCCCGAGCTGGTCGCGCTTGACGGGTTCGCGCTGGATGTCGTCCGCCGCTGGCGGCCGACCGCGCAGCGTCGCTGGCAGCTTGGACGGCTCGACGCGGCGACCGTCCGGGCGGACCCCGAACGACTCGGGCTGGCCGTGGACGCGCTGCTGGAAAACGCGGTCAGGCACACGCCCGCGGACGGTGTCATCCAGCTGTCCGTTGTCCGCGGCGAGGGCGGCACAATCCGCATGATCGTCAGTGACACCGGTAGCGGCATCCCCGCCGACGAGCTCCCGCACGTCTTTGACAGGTTCCGCACCGGGAGCAGGGTCAACGGCACCCGGGGTACCGGGCTCGGGCTTGCCCTCGTCCGTGCGGTCGCGGAGGCGCACGGAGGGGACGTGCACGTCCGTAGCGCGCCGGGAGAGGGCAGCGAGTTCGAGCTTGTGCTGCCCGCGGTCGCCGGGGGAAAGTCGGCTGAGCCGCCTGCGGCGGCCTACCGCGAATGGCATAACGCCGGCGAGTCCCGGCCGAAGGACCCAGGCAGGCAGGGCGCTCACCGGCACCGGTGACCTTCCGCCGGCCGCCGTTGGATCTTGCCGCCGCTGGAATGAGCTCAGCAGATTGGCTCTGGCCAGATTGGCTCTGGCCGAGGCGGAGATTAGGTTAACCTAACCACGATTGTCGCGCGGCAATTCGACACGACCGTGAATTATCTAGTCGGTAGCCTTGGCTGGTCCGTGCCATTAGCTGGCCTGCCGCCCCGCTGCCCAGACGCAATACCTGGTAAACCCCCAAGCGGAGCATGAAAGCGGGCTTACATGCTATCTCGTTAGGATTACGTCAGATAATATTTTTGTAACGCAGGACTTGGCGGATGCGGTCGGCAAGGCCGCCTTGTGAATGTAAAGTCAGCTTCTAGAGGGCTTCGGCATAGCTTTGAGAAAGGGCTGCCGGTCACCTTTTTCCGGCTTTGTTTACCCAGCTTGTCGCCTCACGCACCCGGATGGCTGATGGCAGCCGGGCAGCCTGAGGCTAGTGCTCCGGCGGACGAGCCTGATTCTTCGCGCCTGCCGGGACAAATTCTTGTTCCTTCGTGACCTGACGCCAGCCGGGCGTTAGCACTAAGCAAAGGGAAATCACGCATGGATGAGGCTGCAAGCGAATATTATCCGCCGCCTGATGCTTATCCGCCACGTCATGCGCAGCCACGGTCGGCGCCATCCGACTTTTATGGGGTGCCGTCGCCCCTGCCCTACGCTCAGCCCGGGGGGAGCGGTCCGGGCGGGGCGCAGCGGTCCGCCGAGTTCCAGCGAGGTACTCGGCCGGGCGGCGTCCCATATACCCCATATAGCCCATATAGCCCATATAACCAGGGCAACGTCATACCGATCAGGCGTCCCCCGGGAGCCGGGAGGCCTGACTGGAGCCCGCCGGGAACCCCGAGGCCCGACCGGCGGCCGCCGGGACCTCCGAGGCCTGACTGGAGCCCGCCGGGACCTCCGAGGCCTGACCGGCGCCCGCCGGGACCCCGGAGACCTGACTGGAGCCCGCCGGGAGCTGGGTGGCCTGACCGGCGCCCGCCCGCACCCCGGAGGCCTGAATCGAGCCCGCCGGGAGCCTGGAGGCCCGAATGGAGCCTGCTGGGGGGATCAGCCTTCGGCGCCCGGTACCACCAGCTCCTGGAACGCGATCACCGGGACGTCTCAGGAGGCTGGCTGCGCCCCGCCGTCTTCGGTGCCATGGACGGCCTGGTGACCAACGCGTCCCTCATCGCAGGAATCGGCGGCAGCGGTGCCCGCGCTCACACGATCGTATTGACCGGGCTGGCCGGCCTGATCGCCGGCGCCTTCTCGATGGCCACTGGCGAGTACATCTCAGTGAGCTCGCAGAACCAGCTCACAGAAACCGAGGTGGAGCGCGAGAAGGTGCAGCATTTCTCTGACCCGGCCGCCGAGAGGCTGGAGCTGCAGCAGGCTTTCGTTGACAAGGGCGTCACCCCCGGCGTGGCCCGGGAGGTAGTCAGGCAGATCTCGGCCGACCCGGACACGGCCGTCGCCATGCACGTACGCGAGGAGCTGGGGCTCGACCCGGACGACCTGCCATCGCCGTGGACCGCGGCGGGGGCGTCGTTCGCTTCCTTCACCGTCGGCGCGCTGCTCCCGCTCAGCCCCTATCTCGTCGGCTACCCGGTACTCGGTGCGGCGCTCGGGCTGGCGGGGGTGTCCGCTGTCGTCGGCGGCGCCGCGGTGGCGAAGCTCACCGGCCGCTCCATGCTGACCGGAGGCTTGCGTCAGTTCACCGCCGCGCTGCTGGCGACTGGCATGGCCTTCCTTGTCGGGCACCTGGTGGGCTCCCAGCTCGCGTAGGCAGTCAGGAAACGCCCAGAAAACAGTAACCAGAGCTGACTTCGCGGAAGGACATCCATTGGCTTCCGATCACTGCACGCACTGCCCCGGCAGTCACACCGGCCAGCTGCCATGTTTGGCCAGTGCCAGCACCACGGCCCGGGCATGGTTGCTGATCGAGCATCCCGGCCCCTGGGGTGCGGAGATCGGCGAAACCGATCTCCCCGGCCCTATCGCCGAGGCAGCGGCCCTGGCCAGGCGGCATGCCGTGCGAGTCCAGCTCATCCGGCGTCCCCGGCGGCGGCGTGCCACCCCTCCGGTCCAGGTATACGCGGGCTGGTCCGGCGCTGCCGCGTGGCTCGAGGGCCGGGAGCTGGCCGATCCGGCGGAACTTGGCGAACTCGACCTTGCCGCGGTCGCCGCGGGACAGCGCCCGGGCTTCGGCGCCACCCTCGGCGAGAACCTGCTCCTCGTGTGCACGCACGGCCGGCACAATGCCTGCTGCGCCCGGGTCGGCAGGCCCCTCGTCCGGGCGCTGCACGACCGGTTCGGCGACGCCGTGTGGGAGACGACACATGTAGGCGGCCACCGGTACGCGGCGAACCTCGTATGCCTTCCGCACGGCCTTTACTATGGCGATCTTTCTCCCGCCGACGGATTCGCGGCCGTGTCGGCGTATCTCCGCCGCGAGGTGTGGCTGGACCGTTATCGCGGCCGAGCCGGCCTGCCTGAACCCGCGCAAGCAGCCGAACATTTCCTGCGCTTGCACACCGGGACGCTCGGGATCGACGCCCTGGCGATGGAATCGGTGACCGAAGCCCCGGTCAGCAAGGTGATCATCCGGCTCGGCCCGGTGCGGTACCGGATCGGCGTCACGCGGGCGCCGCTGGACGCTTGCGGTCCGGAGTGCACGGACCGCCGGGCCACCTACGTCCTCAGCGACCTCAGCATGCTCCCGTCCCTGTCAGGTGAGCCCGGCCTCAGCAGATCTGCCTAACCCGGAATTTATCGAACAAATAGTCGATCTTGGAGGTGTCTAGTGATGGCAAGAGCCATCCGACCAGCGGGCCGCTGGGGCCTGGCGGCCGGCCCGGTGCTGCTGCTGCTGGCCCTGGTGTCCGCCTGCAGTTCACCAGCCGCAACAGGGACGTCCACGGCCAGCCTGACCAGCGTCCAGGCCGGTTGCCAGCAGGTAGCCGCGGTACTCAGCGACGGCCCGGATCCCGGCGCCGACCCGGTCGGCTACGCGGAGGCCCAGATCCTCCCGTTGCGGCAGCTACAGACACCCGACAAGGCCCTGCAGGCCGCGATCAGCGACCTGGCAGCCGCCTACCAGGGCTTCTACAACGCCGGCGGCCACGGCGATGCCGCGAAGGCAGCGGTCACCAGTGCCGCTAAAAAGATCAATTCCCTGTGCCCCGGTGCCGCGTCGTGACCTCCCGCACCGGGACCGCACCGGCCCGTGCCGGGGCCGCATGCGGCACCGCGGGCGTATCCCCACTCCCAGGCCATGACCTAGAACCAGGAAGGCAGTGAGGTGACGATGAGACGGACGGCACCGGGAAAGCAGAGAAAGCGGCAAGCCGGGCGCAGGTGGCGCGCGGGGCTGGCGGTCGCGGCCATTCTCGCAGCCGGCCCCATGCTCGCCGCGTGCGGGTCGGCGGCGACCGCCGATTCCATAGCGATCACCTTGTACAGCGGCCAGCATGTGCAGACCACAGACTCACTCGTCTCAGCTTTCGAGAAGGCGACCGGCATCACGGTCAACGTGCGCAGCGACGACGAAGACACTCTCGCCGACCAGATCGTCGCCGAAGGGAGCCGTTCTCCGGCGGACGTCTTCTTCACCGAGAACTCCCAAGCCCTGGAGTTCCTGCAGGAGAAGGGCCTGCTGGCCGCGGTCGCGCCGTCCACCCTGGCCGAAACCCCGGCCCGCTACGATTCGCCGCAAGGCGACTGGCTGGGCGTGTCCGCCCGGGTCAGCGTGCTGATCTACAACCCCAGCCTGATCAGCAAGAGCCAGCTCCCGGCGACGGTCCTGCAGATGGCCAACCCGAAGTACCGGGGCAAGCTGGCACTGGCGGCCGGCGAGACCGACTTCCAGCCCGTCGTCACGTCGGTGGCACGCACGTACGGCCAGGCCACCGCGCTGAGCTGGCTGGCGGGACTCAAGGCGAACGCGGCCGGCCACATGCTGCCGGACAATGAGACGCTCGCCGATGAGGTCAACCGCGGCCAGGCCGCGTTCGGCCTGTTGAACCAGTACTACTGGTACCGGCTGCGCGCCGAGGTCGGTACGGCGGGCACCCACTCGCAGATCGCTTTCTTCGCTCCGCATGACCCCGGCTACGTCGTGGACATCTCCGGGGCGGCCGTGCTCAAGTCAAGCAAGCAGCAGGCGGCAGCGGAGAAGTTCCTCGCGTTCCTGGCGAGTAAGCAGGGCCAGGAGATCATCGGGCACTCGATCAGCTTTGAGTACCCGATCGCCTCCGGCGTGACCACCGTCCAGCCGGAGACCCCGTTCGACCAGCTCCAGCCGAACTCGATCACGATCCCGGAACTATCGGACGGATCGACGGCGGTCGCGCTGCTGCGCAAGGCCGGCCTGCTGTGAGCCGGCCGACCCTGGTGCGGGCCCGCGGCCATGACGGAGCGCAGCTCATGGTCGCGCCGGGGGCCTCGCTGGTGCCGCTGGTGCCGCAACGCCGGGTGGCGCGGCCGTGGGCGATGCTGGCGGCGAGCGTCGCGGTGGCCGCCGTGCTCGCGCTGCCGCTGGTCTTCCTGCTGATCGAGGCGCACGGCGCCGGGGTGGCGAACATCGGCCGTCTTATCTTCCGGCCGCTGACCGGCACGCTGCTGTGGAACACGGTCCGGCTCACCGTGGTGGTGACAGCCTGCTGTGCCGTCATCGGCATCGGGGCGGCCTACTGCGTGGAGCGGACCGATCTGCCGGGGCGGCGGGTGTGGGCCGTCTTCGTGGTCGTACCGCTGGCCATCCCGGATTTCGTGGTGAGCTTCGGCTGGGCGTCGCTGTCCCCCTGGATCCAGGGCTTCCACGGCGCGGTGCTGGTCATGACGCTGGCGGTCTACCCGCTGGTGTACCTGCCCGTGGTGGCGAGCCTGCGCGGCGCGGACCCCGTGCAGGAGGAAGTCTCCCGCGCCCTGGGCGTCGGCCGCGTCCGCACCTTCCTGCGGGTCACCCTCGGCCAGGCGCGGGGCGCCATCCTCGGCGGCTGCCTGCTGATCGCGCTGATGATCCTGGCCGAATACGGGGCATTCGAGATCCTCGGTTTCCAGACCTTCACCACCGAGATCTTCACCGAGTTCACCATCGGGTTCAGCGTGCCGGCCGCGTGCGCCCTTTCGCTGGTGCTCGTGCTGCTGAGCGTTCTCGTTCTCGGCGGGGAGACGGCGGCGCGGGGCCAGGGCCGGACGATGCGGGCCGGGCCGATGGCCCGGCGGATGACCAGGCGACACCCGCTCGGCCGCGCGAAGATACCGGTGCTGTGCGGGTTCGCACTGCTCACCGTCCTGGCGTTGGGCGTCCCGGTCGGCTCCTGCCTCTACTGGATGTTCGCGCGGACGTCGGCCGCGCTCAGCGGGGTGTCGGTCGCCTCGGCGGCATGGCACACGGCGTGCTACAGCGGCGCGGCCGCCGTGCTGTCGACGCTGATGGCGCTGCCCCTGGCCCTGCTCGCCGTCCGGCACCCCGGCCGCGCCAGGCGGCTCCTCGAGCGCAGCACGTACCTCGTGCTGGCCGCGCCCGGGCTGGTGATCGCCCTGGCTCTGTCGTACTTCTCCGAGCGATACGCCGACGGGATCGGTTACCAGAGCCAGGCCTTGCTGATCATCGCCTACGCGGTCCTGTTCTTCCCGCTGGCGCTGACCGGCGTGCGGGCGTCCGTCACGCAGGCTCCGGTGACCTTCGACGAGGCAGCGCGCGCACTGGGCCAACGGCGGCTCGCGGTGCTCCGGCGGGTGACGCTGCCGATCGTGATGCCTGGCCTGGCCGCCGCCTTCTGCCTCGTCTTCCTGTCCGGCGTGACCGAACTGACGGCCACCTTGATTCTGATACCGACCGGGGTCCAGACCCTGGCCACGCAGTTCTGGGCGTACCAGCAGAACCTGTCCTACGGGCAGGCCGCGCCGTTCGCCCTGGTGATCATCGCGGTCGCGGCCGTGCCCAGCTACGTCATGGGCCGGTGGTTCGACCGGCTACCCAAACGATCGGAGAAACTCTCGTGACTGAACTCTGCGTCAAAGGGCTCCATAAGGTGTTCGGCTCCGAGCCGGTGCTGAAAGGAGTCGATCTCACCGTGCCGTCCGGCACGCTGGCCGCGGTGCTAGGCCCGTCCGGCAGCGGCAAGACCACGCTGCTGCGAGTGATCGCGGGCTTCGAGCGGGCAGACCAGGGCACGGTCACCCTCGACGGCCGCGTCGTGGACGACGGGCGGTGCTACCTGCCGCCCGAGCAGCGAAAGATCGGCTACGTACCGCAGGAAGGCAGCCTCTTCCCGCACCTGACCGTGGCCAAGAACATCGGCTTCGGCCTGCCCAGGAACGAGCGCCGCGGCCGCCAGGTGACGGAGCTGCTCGACATGATCGGGATGACCGGTCTCGGCCACCGCTACCCGCATCAGCTGTCCGGCGGACAGCAGCAGCGGGTCGCACTGGCCCGCGCGCTTGCCGTCAAGCCCACCCTCGTCCTGCTCGATGAGCCGTTCAGCTCGCTCGACGCCTCACTCCGCGCGAGCGTCCGAGCCGACGTCCGGGCGGTGCTGCGCGAAGCCGGCGCCACCGCGCTGCTGGTGACGCACGACCAGGACGAGGCGCTGTCGCTGGCCGGCGAGGTTGCCATCATGCAGTCCGGCCAGATCGGCCAGTGCGACACGCCGCAGGACCTGTACACCCGGCCGGCCGATCCCGCGCTCGCGCACTTCCTCGGTGACGCCAACCTGATCAAGGGCGTGCTCAACGGGACATCCGTGCGGACGTTCCTCGGCGACCTGACGCTGGATCACACGGCCGACCGGGGTTCCGGACCGGTCGACGTGCTCACGCTGATCCGCCCGGAGCAGGTCAGGCTGCGGAAGTGTAACGGGAACGGCCACGCCGGCAAGGCCGGGCTCACCGGCCGGGTCGTTGATCACGAATACTACGGACATGACGCGGTGGTCCGGATACGTCCGGACGTTACCGAGGATGACCTGACCCTCGTGGCCCGGGTCATGGGTGCAGCCTCCTACCCGGCCGGCGCCTCCGTGGGCCTCTCGGTCGAGGGCCCGGTGATGGCCTGGCCCGTCAACTGATCCTCAGGCGGATCCCAGTGATACCTGTCACGGCCGGTTCATGCCTGGGGCTGTGATGCCGGCCAGGATGAGGTCGACGACGTGTTCGGCGAGGGTGTCGTCTATGGGTTCGCGGGTGAGCAGCAGCCGGACGTAGATCGCGCCGATGAGCGTCTCGATGGTGAGCCGGTAGTCCAGGCCGGGTCGCAGTTCGCCGCGAGCCTGGGCTCGTTCGAGCACCGTCTGGCCGGTGGTGAAGCGCTCGGCCCAGAATCGCTCGCGGGCGGTCCGGTCCTCGGGCAGGTCGTTTCTGAGGGCGAGCCGCAGCAGCATCTCGCCGACGGGCGTGGTGATGAAGGCCGCGATGGAGCCCAGAAGGGCGAGCAGGTCGTCGCGCAGTGAGCCGGTGTCGGGGGCGGGGATGGCGGCCTGGGTCTCGCTGGCCACGGCGTCGAGGATGAGGTTCGCCTTGGTTCCCCAGCGCCGGTAGATCGAGGTCTCGTGCACCCCGGCCCGCTCTGCGATGTCGCGGATCGACAGGTCCTCCGCCCCGCCGGCCAGCAGGGCTTCGAGCGTAGCGCGGAGGACTGCGGCACGGACTCGTGCGCTGCGGCCGCCGGTCCGGGTGGCCTTGGGCCGGGGGGTGATCACCGCCATGTGACCTATCTTACAGCAAGTCATCTTGCGTTAACACTCCCGCCGTCATACTCTTAAAGCAAGAGAAGATGCGTTAAAGGGAGACGGCGATGCTGACCTTCGCTGCGGATTTCTGGCCGCTGTTCTGGACGATTATCGGTGCTGGCGCGCTGGTGACCGTGATGCTTTCACTGCTGGTCGCCACGTTCTCGCCCACGTGGTTCCGGTCGCATCAACGGCATCAGCCCACTCTCACTCCGGTGGAGCCGGGAGAACAGCAGGCCGGACACCATTACCAGGCCGGCCAGGAGGCGAAGGCCGCGTAACGCCTTGCCCTGTGGGGTTTCAAGACGGGGGTAGGCCCGGCGCTCCCTGATCCCCCGGGCATGAGTCGGCCGTCACGCCCGGGTTCGTCGTCGGTTGCCATGTCTCCAGCATCGGGTGGGGCCAGGTCTGGGTCTCAGCCCGCTGGCTAGGTCGACTACGCCCCTAAGGAGGCGGTAACACTGTGCCGGGAGGCACTATCCAGCGGGCGGGCTGCTCGGTGTAGCGCGCGATGGTGTCGAAATCGCGGTCGTAGTGCAGGATCTCTAGGCCGCGGGCCCGTGCGGTCGCCGCGACGATGAGATCGGGAATCGAGGCGGAGCGGTGCTGGGCTTGTTCGGTCAGCGCTTCCTGGATCTCCGCTGCCTGGTCCCAGATGTCCTGAGGGGTATCGACACGGTCCAGGGACGCCGCGAGCTGTTCCTTCATCCGGGACCGCTCTTGGATGTTCCTGGCAGAGAAGAGCATCTCCAGCTCCGTCACGCCGCAGATGCCGACCAGTGCGCGCATGATCAGCGGCTCTAGTTCCTCGCGGACGGCCGGAAGATGGAGTCTCGCGATGGCGCTCTTGTCGGCGAGATAGCGCGTTATCCCCACATCCGCTCCTCGGCACCGGGCTCCAAGAGGAAGTCGAACGCACCCGCCTCGCCGAGAGCCGCTAGGTCGCGTACGGCGGCGATACGGATCACCTCGCGAAACGCGGCGTTGATGGTCTCCCGGATGGACTCGGTTCCGAGTATCTCCCGTACCTTGTCGAGTTTGTCCATGTCGATGTCGACGCTGGTCTTAGCCATCTTGCCACCTCATCCATGGATATCTCAGATGTAAGCAACGATACATCTACTTTTCGTGAATGAATATATCGATGACTGTCGGAATCCGGGGCTGACGTTCTCGGTCAGTGAGTCCCCGGTGGGGTCCGGTAGTCACGCGGTGGGGGCGGGCTGGACGAGTTCGCCGGCACGGTGGTGCCGCTGCTGCAGGAGCGCGGTGTCTTCCGCTCCGAGTACGAGGGCAGCACGCTGCGCGAGCACCTGGGCCTGGCCTCGCCGACGCCGCTGAAGGCCTCGCAGACGCCGCTGAAGGAGGCCGCATGGCCGCTACCCCGCTGACCGTCCTG
>JBKQQQ010000012.1:0-3099 GCA_052144275.1 Streptosporangiaceae bacterium | reverse complement strand
TACCGCTGGCTTTCCTGGTCGCGGCCATGCAGCGCACCCTCCTGCTCAGGAACATAACCGCGCTGACGGCTCAGATCTCCGGCGGGGCCGACATCGGCGCGGTCCGCTACGCGCTGCGAAGCACCCTTCATGACCCGACCCTGGAAGTCCTCGATCTGTCCGCTCCCGGGCCTGTCCCGGCCGGCCCGGGCGACGAGATGGCGGCCAGCGGCAGCGACACCGACCATGCTGGGCCCGTGCTGGACGAGCAGCCACCCGATCGTCTGGTCCAGTTCATCCGCACCGAAGAGGGCTCCCCCATCGCGGTCGTCATCGCCGATCCCGCCCTGGCGAGGTACCGGGGGCTGTTCGACGCCGCCGTCCAGACGAGCGGCCTGGCGCTGAAAAACGCCCAGCTCCAGGCGCAGGCCGCGCGTGAGAAGCTGGAACAGGTCCGCGCCTCCCGGATGCGTATCGTCGAGGCCGGGCTAGCGGAACGACGGCGTATCGAACGCGACCTGCATGATGGCGTGCAGCAGCACCTGCTGGGCCTGGCCGCCCAGCTGACGGTGGCGATGAAGGATACGGCCGACGCGGCGGCGTACGGGACCCTGGCCCAGGTGCGGGACGGGCTCAGGGAGGTGCTGGCGGAGCTGCGGGACCTAGCTCACGGAATCCACCCGGCCGTGCTGTCGCAAACAGGCCTGGCCGCGGCGCTGGAGGACGTGGCCGAGAGGCTCCCGTTGCCGGTCCGGGTGACCGTTCCGGCCACGCGGGTCGCCACCGCCGTGGAGGCAACCGCCTACTTCGTCGCCTGCGAAGCGCTCGCCAACGTCGTCAAGCACGCCCGGGCGGGCAGCGCGACGGTTACGGTGAGCGTGGATGAGTCACGGCTGGACCTCCAGATCGCCGACGACGGCGTGGGCGGTGTCAAATCGAGAGGTCACGGGCTCTCTAACATCGTGGACCGCGTCAACGCCCTTGACGGAGAGGTCACTATCGTCAGCCCGCCCGGCCAGGGAACACGTCTCGAGGTGAGAATCCCATGCGGTTAGCGATCGCCGATGACTCCGGGTTGTTCCGCAGCAGCCTGACGTTGCTCCTGAAGGCATCCGGCGCCGAAGTCACTGCCAGCAGCGCATCTGGCGTTGAGCTACTGGCGGCCATCCGAACCAACCCGCCCGACGCCGTCATCCTCGACATCCGCATGCCGCCGAGCTTTACCGACGAGGGCGTCAGCACGGCGGCTGAGCTACGCCGCCTTAATCCGCGCGTCGGCATCCTGGTGCTGTCCACCTACGCCGAGACCAGCTACGCCAGCCAGCTCCTGGAGACCGTGCCAACCGGCGTCGGCTACCTGCTGAAAGACAACGTCACCGACGCGGGCACCCTGATGGATAGCCTGGCCCGGGTCGCTGATGGGGAAACGGTGATCGACCCGACCATCGTCCGGCGCCTGCTGCAGCGGAACCGGAAGCCGAGCAAGATCGACGCGCTTAACGAGCGCGAGCGCGCGGTCCTTCGCCACATGGCCGAGGGCCGGTCCAACCTCGGGATAGCCAAGGAGCTCTTCCTGAGCGCCCGGACGGTCGAAGCGCACGTGACCAGCATTTTCCTCAAACTGGGGCTCGATCAGGTAGATACCGATAACAACCGCGTCCGGGCCGTGCTCGCTTTTCTCCGCTCCGCAGACGCCGGGAACTGAAGGGCCGGAGGGGAGTCTGCTCCCCCCCGGTGCAGACTCCCCTCCGGCCCTGGTCATTTAAGAATGATCGCGTCCTTGGACCCGAACGCCGCGGCCAGATCCGCATCGAGCTGACGCGCGGTGAAGGCCGCGACGACCTCACCGCGGCCCGGCTGATCCTCCGGCCGCTCGCTAGATTCCAGCAGGCTCACGCGCACGTGGATCACGTCGCCGCGGCTCTCGCGGGAAACGGCCGCTGCCGTCGCCCACGGCATGGTCTTCCGCGCCTGGAGAATGGTCATCACCACGTCGGCGATGCCCAGGGTCTCCACCGACTGCCCGGATGCCATACCCGCCAGGATGCCTGGCTGGCCGCTCCCGGTGATCGTGGGAAGCACCGGTAATGACGCGGGATTCCCCTCTTGACATGGACCGGGCATGGTCGGGGAGGCTCGAGAACAGCCACTCGCAGGAAAGGGCCCGACAGGCTTGCTCGGCCGGGCAAACGTGATCTACTACAGCACGAGACGCCGTTAACCACAGAGTCGTCCTGCTACGCATCCACTGCATGTAATGGCGGTCGATAGGGTCATCGAGAGTAACATCAGATGATATGCTTCGGTGGCGGCCAGCCAGTTGATCATCCAGCCGGTCTTAGCGGCTCGCGGCTAAGCGCGTATGGGCGACGGGCTATGGCGGGCCGTAAGGGCGGCGTAGGCAGGCCCCCAAGGGAGAGAGATGACGGACGCTAATCGTGAGAGATATGAATGTGCCTTAATGAGAAGGGCGTAGCACTGTTCTGGTCCGGCTAAGTAGCGGGCCTGGCGCTAAACTGCGCGAAGAGGGGGGATACCTATGGGTAGATCCGTGAAAGATTACGCACTCCTAGGTATAGTAGTTGCCATTGTAGGGATTGTTATCGGCTCATACTTCTCATTTGCTTCCGGGCAGCATATCTGGCCGTATAGCGACTCCTCCGGATCCGCAGCCAACTCCGTCGGCTTGGCCGCCAACGAAGTCCCAGCCGCCTACCAGGCCACCTGGACCGGCCGTATTGGCCTTCCTGCCTTCTCGGTTCAGCTTAGCCTGACGCTAGGATCCGGCGAGGTAAATGAGGCGGTCGGTCAAATTTCAACCTCTCACGGCTGCGTAACGGCGGTCATACTGAAGGAAGGTGGCGGCCCGGTCACCCTGAGCCTGGACGCCTCCAACTCACCGTTGGTATGTCACGTGTTGTTCGAGGTTTTTGACCATGTCACCGCAGCCCTGGTCAGCAGTGATTCACTGAAATTTAGCGTTGACGTGGATGGCCGAAGTGTATCTTGCTACCTACACCGATAATCCGGTCCTTTCGGGTAAGGTGGGTCCAGGCCGCGAGTGCCCGCGGCCAACGTGGCCGACGGTTCGATCGCCACGGCACCCGATCGCAGCCCCAG
>JBKQQQ010000011.1:0-11627 GCA_052144275.1 Streptosporangiaceae bacterium | reverse complement strand
GTCCGACCTAGACGCCGTGGAGCTGCTGTTCACCTCGCTGCTGGTGCAAGCTAACACCGCGATGCTGCGGGAGGGCACGAAACGGGACGCCTACGGACGGTCACGGACCCGCGCGTTCCGTCAGTCGTTCCTAGTGGCCTACGCGCTCCGCATCGGGGAGCGGCTGTCGCAAGCGACCGTCCACGCGGAGCAGGAGGCAGTGGCCACCTCATCAGGTCAGGACCTGCTGCCGGTGCTCAAGGTGCGCCACCAGGCCGTTGACGATGCCGTCGACGAGATGTTCGGTGACGGCCTCGTCTACGACCGCGCGGCTCGGGTGTCTGACGAGGAGGGCTGGTATTCCGGCCTGGCCGCCGCCGACATGGCGGCACTGCACGGCCGGGAGCAGGTTACCGCCTGATCAGGCTCACCCGCCAAGCCCTGATCCAGATAGCCGAAGTCCCCGGTACCCACGCCGCGGTTGAACTTGCCGTCGGTCAAAAGACCCGCGGTCGCGGCGGCTTGCGCGATGATCGCCGGGTGGATCCGGGTCGTCGGGCAGGTCACCGCCGTGGTGATCGGGAGGCTGGTGACCTGGGAGATCACGCCGATACGCTCCAGACGAAGCTGGACTGACCCTGCTCATCCAGCCACGGATGGAAGTGATCGGAGATCCACAGCGCGTCGAACCCGGCCCGTTCGGCCATTGTGGCCTACTCGATCAGGCTGGCCGGGTCGTACTCCTCCGAGGACAGGAAATATCCGTAGCGCGTCATGGCGCGCCCGCTACCCGGCCAGCTGCGGGCTACTCGGCTACGGACAGGGAATACAGGCCGGCTAGACCGAACGTGCCCTGAGTACCTGCTTGGCGGCGCCTACCCGGAGGTCCTCGAGAAGCTCCGCCTGCCGCCTGGCCCGGGAGATGAGCTCATCGAGGCGCGCGGGGTCGAGGCGCGTGTCCGTGTCCGCCAGTGTTCGCAGGGTGCGCCAGCCCGCGGCCTTGCCCTCCACGCCGAGCCGCAGCATTTCCAGTTCTTCCAGGTTGCTGAGGGGTGACCGGGCGAAGAGACGGCCGTTGAACTTCAGCCGGCCTGCCTTCTCCCCTATCCAGGCGGCGCCCACCTTGTAACGGCGAACCTTGATGCCGAGGGCGGCCATGATGTCCAGCAAGGCAGCGCGGTCCTGCGCGATCTCAGCCGCGAGGCGCCTGAGCGTGCCGCTGTCCTGTCCATCGCCGTGGGATCGCGCCATCCGGTGCGCTAGCTCGGTGCCTGCCGTCGCCCCCGCGAGATGATCATTGAGGTAGATGCCGAGCATGCTGATCTCGGATTGCCCGACGTCACGGGCGGTGTCCGCTCTTGTCATGATTCCTCCAGCCTGGTAGTGATCTCACCGTTCTGCGTATGCCTTACGGTCCGGCGCGGGCGGCGGTGCCTGCCCGCGCCGGACCGTGGCGGTGTCTGTCAGCCGTGGCCGGCGGATGCCTTCGCCGCGCCAGCGCGCTTCGCGATGCTGGCCTGGCGGGGCCAGAACCGCAGCTTGGCGCAGCGGGAGATGAAGTCGGCGGCGGAGTGCTCGTCCAGGCTGACGAAGCCGTCGTCGGCCAGGCCGCCGAGTCCGGCCGCCTCGAACAGCGGGCTGGCGCCGCCGGTGTAGCCGATGAACTTGCAGTGGGCGTAGGCGTCGGCCACGAAGTCACGCACCGCGGGCTGGGCGGCCAGCGCGGGCGTGCCGTGCTTGGAGGCGAGCAGGATCACGGCGTCGTACAGCACGGAGGGGCCGCCGTCGATCTTCTGGCCGGCCGGCGCATGATTGCCGTCGCTGTCGTCGACGCCGCCGACTGCGGGGGCGATGAGCTCGACGTTGACCTGGGCCTGCTCGGCCGCCGACTTCACCTCCTCGAGCTTGGCGGCGTCCACGCCGTCGGTGACCAGGATGCCGATCTTGCGGCCGGCGAAACTGTCCGGCCCGTTGGCCAGGATGCTCAGCGCCGGGGAGGCCGGCAGGCCGCGGACGGGTTCCCGGGCGGCAGGCAGCGGGTCGGGCAGCCCGGGCAGGCCCAGGCCCTCGGCCACAGGACTGGCCAGGTCGTCGCCGACGTTACGCAGCCCGGCCACCATCCTGGTCCGGATCGCCTCCCGGTCGCACTTGCTGAGTTCGAAGGTGAACGCGTCGATGATGTGCTGCTGCTCGATCTCGGACTGGCTGACGAAGAACTGCCGCGCCTGGCTGTAGTGGTCGGCGAAGCTCTCCGGCCGCAGCCTGCGCTTGGGCCCGGCCTCGCTGCCCTGGCCGTCGGGGTAGGTGCGGAAGCCCGCGGCCGGGTCCTCCCGCGGCCCGGGCGGGTCCCAGGAGCTGGGCTCGTAGTTCACCCGGCCCTGCGGGCTGACCATGGCCATGTGCCCGTCCTGCTGGAAGTGCGCGACCGGGCACTTGGGCGCGTTGACGGGCAGCTGGGTGAAGTTGGGACCGCCGAGCCGCTTGAGCTGGGTGTCGAGGTAGGAGAAATTCCGGCCCTGCAGCAGCGGGTCGTTGGTGAAGTCGATGCCGGGGATGATGTTCTGCGTGCAGAACGCCACCTGCTCGGTCTCGGCGAAGAAGTTGTCCACCACCCGGTCCAGGACCAGGCGGCCGACCCGGCGGACCGGGACCTCCTCCTCCGGGATGATCTTGGTCGGATCCAGCACGTCGAAGGCGAACCGGTCGGCGAAGTCCTCGTCGAACAACTGCAGCCCAAGCTCCCACTCGGGGAAGTCGCCGGCGGTGATGGCGTCCCACAGGTCGCGGCGGTGGAAGTCGGGGTCGGCGCCGCTGATCTTGACCGCCTCGTTCCACACCACCGACTGCAGGCCCAGCTTCGGCTTCCAGTGAAACTTCACGAACGTTGACCGCCCCTCGGCGTTCACCAGCCGGAACGTGTGAACCCCGAAGCCCTCCATGAACCGGAACGACCGCGGGATCGCGCGGTCGGACATGATCCACATCAGCATGTGGGCCGACTCCGGCATCAGCGAGGCGAAGTCCCAGAAGTTGTCGTGCGCGGTCTGGGCCTGCGGGAAGCCCCGGTCGGGCTCCTGCTTGGCCGCGTGGATCACGTCCGGGAACTTTATAGCGTCCTGGATGAAGAACACCGGGATGTTGTTCCCGACCAGATCCCAGTTGCCTTCCCTGGTATAGAACTTGGTGGCGAAACCGCGCACGTCGCGCGCCAGGTCAGTGGAGCCCTTGTTCCCGGCCACGGTGGAGAACCTGACGAAGACCGGCGTGCGCAGGCCCGCCTTGGAGAAGGGGTCGGCCCGGGTGATATCGGTCAACGGCTCGTAGTTCTCGAAGAACCCGTGCGCCCCGTAGCCGCGGGCGTGCACCACCCGCTCGGGAATCCGCTCATGGTCGAAGTGAAAGATCTTCTCGCGGAAATGGAAATCCTCGAGCACGTCCGGGCCGCGCTCCCCGGCCCGCAGGGTGTTCTGGTCGTCAGAGAGCACGATGCCCTGCTGGGTAGTCAGCCTGGGAGCGTCGCCGGACGCCACCTGATGGGTCTCGCCGCCCTGGCCACGCTCGACCCGCTGATCGCCGTACTCCACCGCCTGGCGGTCGGTGCCGGCTTCTTTCCTGCTCGCCATGAATCCTCCTCATGCCTGTCGGCGCCGCGGCGCGGCGGGGCAGCTGCCCGCTGGAAGCCGCTGCCCTACCCTTCGCCATGGCCACGACACATGATCGGCCAGCCCAATCACGGCCGGACTCCTGACTCGCAGGACACGATCAAGCCGTCAGCAGCGCGGCGCCCCGCCATCGGGCGCCGCTGCTGATTCGCGGTGGTTGGCCCCGCGCCCAGCGGGTAGGCGGTGAGCCTACGAAAGGACGGAGACACATGGACGATCAGGACCAGGCAAGCACCGAGCCGACCCCCGACAGGGTCCTCAACCCGGTACCCGTCACCCCGTCCCGCGAGACAGAGCGGCCCGCAGGGCTGGCATTCGACGTGGAGAAAGACGCCGGCCTGCCCGGAGTCCCAGCCGGGGACCAGACTCCCAAGAACCCAGGAGCCGCACTGGCGCGGGAGATGGGGGCGGCGTGGGGCTAGCCCTTCCCAGAGACCCAGCCCGGAAGGAAGAGCAGACAGGGCCGGAGGGACACCGGCCGTAAGCACGGCGATCGGCGCCCGCGGGCTGCGGTGCGGCCAGAAACAGGCGCCGGGTTAAGGAAAGAAAGAAGGACTCGCATGTTCGAGGCTACCGATATCCGGGAGTGGCGGGGCCACGATGTAGTGGACACCGAAGGCCACAAGATCGGCGAGCTGGAGGCTATCTACGTGGACACCAGCACCGACCGGCCAGCGTTCGCTACCGTCAGGGTCGGGATGCCTACCCGGCACCGGCTCACATTCGTGCCCCTGGACCAGGCGACTGTCGGTCCCGGCTACGTCAGGGTCAGCTTCGACAGGAAACAGGTGAAGGACGCGCCCTCGATCGATACCGACGGCGAGCTGCCGGCCGGCGACGAAGCGGCGATCTTCCGGCATTACGGCCTGACCTACCAGGCGGGCGCCGGCGGCGAGCGACGCCTGGCCCGCCGCTGACCCGGCCCCCGTACGGAGGATTCATGATTGCCCTCTTCCTGCTGCTAGTAATCGCAGCGATCGCGCTGGGCATCGTCGGCGTGGTCGCCAAAGGCCTGCTGTACCTGCTGATCATCGGAATCGTCGTATTCCTCGGCGCCCTCACCCTGGCCGCCCTGCGAATGCGGCGGCGACCCGGGAAGCACCCGGCACGGTAAGGCTGTACCGCTTCAAAACTAGTCGTATGGCGTCTGACTGCGCCCGATCACAGGGTCACGGCCTGTGCATGGGCAGACAAGGCTGACCGGGTCAAGACGGCGCTTCGCGCTGCCAGCGCAAGACCAGAAGGGCGATGTCGTCTCCCGGGTGCTCGCTGCCGACCAGGGCTCTCATCACCGAGATGCAAACGTCCTCCGGCGGCCCGGGCGATACGGTCTCGCACAGGAGGGTGAGGCCGTCATCGAGCGGCTTGTCCCGGCGTTCCACCAGCCCGTCGGTGAAGAAGCACAGCACCGCGCCGGGCGCGAGCGCCAATGTAGTGACCTGGCGGCGGGGGACATCGGCGACGCCGATCGGCGCATCGACGGCGATCTCGGCCAGGGCACCACGCCGGCCGGGGGCCGCGGCAACCGGCGGGAAATGGCCTGCCGATGAGATGCGCAGCTGCCCGCAGGCCGGATCGAGCAGGGCGTAGGACACGGTGGCCATGACCTCGCCCTCGAAATACTGCATTTTCTGATCAAGCTTGCGCAAGACGACCGCCGTATCGGGGAACTCCAGCGCGTACGCGCGCAGGGCACTGCGCATCCGGCCCATGACGACCGCGCTCCCGAGCCCGGAACCGGCCACGTCACCGACCACCACGCCCAGCTCACCCCAGGGCAGGGGGAACACGTCATACCAGTCACCGCCGACCTGGCCGTCCCCGGGCACGTAGCGGGCGGCAATCTCCGCTCCCCTGACCGCGGGCGGTGCGGAGGGCAGCAGGCTGCGCTGCAGGGCGGCCGTGGCGGCACGGTCCTCGCGGGCCCGCAGCGACTGCACCGCCAGTGCAGCGCGGTCGGCGGCAAGCTGGAGCAGCGCGGCATCGTCGGAGGTGAAGACCCGGTTGTGCACCGTGCCGACATGCAGCACCCCGATCACCGCGCCATGGACGAGCAGAGGCACGCCCACCAGGGACTGGATTCCCTTCTCCAGCAGAATCGGGTTGAGCACATTGCTGTGATCGACGTGGGCCAGGATGACCGGCCGCCGCTCGGCCGCGATACGGCCAGCGAAACCCCCGCCGACCGGGATCCGGACGCCCTGCCTTACTTCCTCCTCCAGCCCGCTGGCTGCGGTCGCGATGAGCTGACGGCCCGAGCTGTCCAGCAGCAGCACCGCCACAGTATCGGCGTCCAGAATCTCCTTGACCCGGTCCAGCAGCGCGGCGAGAAGGTCATCGGCGCCCAGATAGGACAGCGCCGCATCCGTCACCGACCGGATGCCCCGGAGCTTGTCCTCTGCATCTGGTGGCGGGCGTAGCGGTGATGCCACGAGGAAAGACTAACGCCACCATGGTCCCGGGGTCAGCGGCCTTACCGGCGAAATCGGTCCAATTCCCAAGCTGATAGTCCGCGTAGATGCTAACTGTCCTTCGACACTACTTAACTTCGCTAACTATATTCACAGCCTCGGTACATCGCCCACGCCGCTGCAAGACGGCTGCGAGGTCGTTCCGGGAGGCGGCGAGGTCGGGGCGGTCAGGCAGGGCCTCGGACAGACCAGCGCTGAAGTTCGATGTGGCTGAGGTACGTAGCCGGTTCATCCATCGCCCCAAGCCAAGCCAAGCCGGTCGGCCCAGGGTCCACTCCCATGCGGCTGGGGCACCGGTGACGGGATGAACCGACAGGGGGCGAGCAGGAAGAACCTGACCGCCACCAGCTGCTGGCGCGCCGCTCGGACGTGGCACTGGCCAGCCGGGTCCCGGTGAACCGCCGGATCACGATGATGCTCGTCATAACCTCAATGCCCTTGTCCGGGCCGGACCCGGGCAAGGCAGCCGATCCGGCGACCACTGCCGCGCCGATCGCCACCCCGCCCTCGATGCCCATCGCGGCCAGCGTCAGCCAGGACAGCATCCGGGCGATACCGGCCAGGCGGACCCAGTCCGCCGGCCCCGCCACCGGGCCGATGCCCTCGCGCGGGGTCAGCGGTGCGCAAACGCCGGGGGAGCAGCGAGATCATGGCGTCTCGATGTGCTTCAGGACGGTGTGATACTCCCAGGCCAGCCCATCGGGATGGCGCGCCCGCACGTTGTCTTGCAGCGCGTAACAGCAGGTCGCCCGGCTAGGGCTCGGTGGCCAGGCCCCCAGCGGCCAGCCGTGCCTCAGGCTGCATGACATCCCGGACGAGCTGGCCTCCGCGCCCGTCACTGCCAGCCGTGCCTGTTCTGCGGCTGCGCGGATGGGGGTTTGGCGTCACGCCGGTGCCGGGAGGGATTCCCGCAGGACGCGCCCTTCGGCTGTGGTGTTAAGGAAATCGAGCATGAGCCTGGTGATGAGTTCCGGGTCGTCGGAGATGGGGACGTGGCTGAGGCCGTAGAGCCATCTGAACTGCGCGTGGGGGATGAACGCGAGGAAGCGGGGAGATTGCATGCTGATCAGGGGGTCGGCGGTTCCCTGCATGATCAGCACGGGGCAGGTGATCCGGTCGAGGCGGGTCGGGATGTCGACCATGGTGGCCAGGACGGTTTCCTCGTAGGCCGGGGCGTCGGCGAAGTTCAGCAGCAGCTGGCGGGCGTCCTGCCGGGTCAGCTTCCAGGGCCGGCTGCGTTCCATGGCGAAGAACAGGCTCCGGCCGGGGCCGGACGCGGTCATCAGCGTCGCGACGGGTGCCAGCAGGGTCGCCATGGTGCGGCCCGCCATCAGCGCCGCCGCCTGGTAAACCCGCTCCGGCGGAGTTCCCAGCCCGTCGGGGGCGATCGCGACGACCGAGCGGGTCCGGCCGCGGGTGGCGAGCTCGAGGGAGACCCGGGCTCCGAGGGAGTACCCGGCGACGTGGAAGTCACCTATCCCGAGTTGGTCCATCTCACGTTCGACCGCGTCGGCCAGAGCCACGGCGCTGGGCGGGGCATCTGCCGGAAGCCTGGCGGAGCCGCCGAAGCCAGGGAAGTCCAGCGCGATCACGTCATAGTGGCGGCTGAGGGCTTGCTGAACCGGACGCCACCCGGCGGCTGACTCCCCGACACCGTGCAGCAGCACGAGCGGTTCACCCACCCCGGCGCGATGACGGACAAGACTTGTCGTGCTGACCGGGTAAAAGATGATCTCTCCTCTGCAGTGCAGACGTCTGAATGGCGCCACACAAGTGCATAAGCAACCCAGCTGAGCGCATCGTTCCTGATTGGCCCTGTGTGCCTTGTCACGCCGATCCAGTCATGACGGAGCACCACCGTCACCAGCTGACCTGCACGCAGTCCACGCAGCGACCATCGAGTTCTGGACGCTAGTTCTGACCCGATTCCGCGAGTAAGCCGTTGACATGACCTTTGAGATGCCGATAGGCGCCACTCTGGCGGATCGTCATTGCCCACATGTCCGGGTGGACGGCGCTGGCCAGCAGATGGCAGCCCCGGCATGTATCCGCAGATGCGTTTGGCGGCGGGCCCGTCGGGTAGCCGCCGCACGTCCAGCGAGCCGAGAGGAGCAGCATGTCATCAGATGCAATCGTGGTACTGAAGGCCGATCACAAGGAAATCCGCAACCTGTTCCGCAAGTTCCAAGCTGCCGGGGACAAGGCGGTCAAGAAGAAAGAAGCGATCGTCGGGCAGATCATCGAGCTGCTCACGGTGCACACCTATATCGAGAACGAGGTGATGTATCCCGAGGTCTGCGCGTTGCTCCCCGACCTCAAGGAAGACGTGCTGGAGTCCTACGAAGAGCATCACGTGGCCGATGTCCTGTGCATGGAGCTAGCCGGCATGCCGGGCGAGGCTGAGCGCTTCGATGCCAAGGCCACGGTGCTGATCGAGAACGTCACGCATCACATCGAAGAGGAAGAGCAGGACTGGTTCCCCAAAGTGCGGGCCGGCCTCAGCCGCAAACAGCTGCAGGAACTCGGGGCCAAGCTCGGGCAGGCCCGGAAGAAAGCGCCCAGGTCGCCTGCCCAGCCCAGTGCGCTGAAAAAGACGATCGACGCTGTCATCGCCTGACCAGCAGTACGTCGCCCCCCTGCAGACGGCGGACCGGGCGCGACATTCTGATGCATGCAGCACTGTCCCGGACCGGTACCCGATGTAGAACGCGAGGGTGGCCAGCGCGACGGGCAGCGACACGGTCAGCGCGACCAGCGTCACCACGGCCCCGCCGATAGTCGACCCGATCACCGGGATCAGGTCGAGGAGGGCCACGAACATGCCGAGCAGCAGCGGGTAGGGCACGCCGAACGCGAGCAGCCACAGGTAGGTGCCCAGGCCGGCGATCACCGAGGTGATGAAGTTGCCCAGCACGAAGCCGCCGACCTTGGCGAGGATCTCGTCGCCGATCAGGATGGCCCGCGGCCGCCGCGAGTGCGGCACCAGCCGGTAGGCGAACACCTTGATCTGCGGCAGGCCGAACAGGAAGTAGATGCTGAGCACCATGATGGCGACCAGGGCGGAGGCGGTGCTGAGCACCAGCGCCCCGGCGCCAAGCACGCCGCCCACCAGGGAGCCGCCGCCGCCGGTGACCAGGCTGGTCAGGCGCTCCTGGATGTGATACTTGACGTTGAGCTTGCCCAGCTGCGAATTGCGGTCCTGCAGGCTGTGCATGTAGTGCGGGATCTGGTGGGCCAGCGCGGTGGCCTCGCTGGCCGGCGGCGGGATCGCCGCAGCGAGGAAGGCCGCCGCGATGGTCAGGGCGGCGGCGATGACGGTGAGCACCATCGGCCAGCATTTGGCGCAGGTTTGGCCGGCCTTCCGGCGGTGGTGGCGGGAAGGCGCGAATACCCGCCCGAGTGCGGGAGAGGCCAGGGCGGCGCTCGAGGAGCATATGCCGGAACTCGTCCCCGCATGGGAGCGGCTGGCCGCCATGCTTCCTGATGACGCTGACGCCGGCCCCGCGCTGGCGTTGTGGAACCCGCCGCCCTTCCTGACCGGCTGTTCGCAGGCGGCGGTCCTGCCGGGCGGACCGGCCCTGATCCGCAACTACGACTGGGACTACCGGCTGTTCGACGCGGTGGTGGCCAGGACGGCGTACACCGGCCACCGCCGGGTGCTCGGCACGCTCGATTGCCTGTGGGGACTGCTGGACGGGATCAACGACGCCGGGCTGGCCGTGTCGCTGACGTTCGGGGGACGGCCACAGGTAGGCGAGGGCTTCGGGATCCCGCTGGTGATCTGGTATGTGCTGGAGGTCTGCGGCACCGTCGAGGAGGCCGTGCGAGTGCTGTGCCGGGTGCCGGTCCACATGTCCTACAACGTCACCGTCCTGGACGGCTCCGGCCGGTGGGCCACGGCGTACCTGGCGCCTGACCGGCCGGCCCGCATCACGGACCTGGCCGTGGTCACTAACCATCAGGGCGAGGTGGAATGGGCGCCGTATGCCGCGGCGATCCGCAGTGTGGAGCGTCAGGAGCACCTTGAGGAGCTACTGGCCGCCGGCGCAGACGTCTCCGGCGTCATCGCAGCCTGCCTGGGTCCGCCGCTCTACGCCACCCGCTTCCACGAGGGCTTCGGGACCCTGTACACCGCCGAGTACCGGCCGCCCGAGGGCGGCGTGAGTTACCACTGGCCGGCTCAGTCCTGGGAACAGTCCCGTGGCAAGTTCCAGCCCGGCGGTTTGCAGATCCAGCTCGGAACCCCGTAACAGCCGATCAAGGCGTACTCGCCCCTCGTTCACCCTGGAGTGGACGGGGCGAAGATGAGCGTGACGCGGGTACCGCGAGGGCCAGACAGCGTCTGCATCCGGTCGGCTACCCTCCGCACCACCCACAGGCCGTGACCAGGTAGGTCAGGCAACGAGTTCGTCCGGGCCGCCGGATCCTCCGATGCGATCAGGTCGCCGTCGTCAACCTGGCAGTGCAATTCTCCCGCCAGATTCCATACCCGCAGCCGGCCTTTCCCCCCGCCGTGGCTAAGCACGTTGGCCGCCAGTTCGTGCACGGCTAGGACCACATCCGCGACCCGGTCCTCAGACAATCCCGCCTGACCGGCACAAGCCCGCATTTCGGTGCGCAGAACGTACAGCGCGCCAGAGTCGAATGCCAGATCAAGGAGCGGCGGGACGTCGCCGCCAGCCGGCTCCCCTACAGGGTGGTTATCGAGCATTTGCCCCGGAAAGGCCCGTATACGTGAAGCGGATCAAAACGGGCAGCATAAATGGCTGTTCAAGCGTTCGAGGTGCAGATGCCATTTTTCGCCTCCCAGCGCCGCAGCGCCGGTCATAACAGGGACCGGTTACGACCGCAGCCCGTCACCTCAGGCTGCGCAATCGACCCATCCCGGGCTACGCCATCGACAGTCACCCCTCTACCAGCAACGCGTGCCGGTAAACCACCCAGCCATCCGACCACCACCAGCGCCTATGACGGAGCACAGCGATAACAGGTTTGGCATGGCCGCCGGGGGTAGCGCGAAACGAGTCAGCCTGGCTGTTGCCGAACGACGGGACCAGGACGAACCACCAGCTCCGGCGGGACATAGTCCCGGACCTCGGTCTCGGACAGGCCGATGCCGACCAGGTGCAGGCCGTTGGCCTCGAACGGTCCCGGCTCCAGGCCGGCGTCGCCCGACCACCCGATCCAGGCGCCTCCCGCCGCGCGCATGACCGGCTCGAGCGCGGTCACCAGCCCGCCCGGACTGGGCCGCCACGAGGTCTCGCCGTCCGGGCCCTCGACCCGGTCGACCGGTAGCCGGCTGGCCACCACCACAAAGTTGCGGTCCGCGGCCTTCACGATCGCCGCCGCCGGCAGACTGGCCAGATACCGGACACGAGCCGCTAGCCCGAGTTTCCGGGCTGGGTTGATCGGTGGTCGTGTTTCCGCAGGTGAAGCAGTGTTTCCGGGTCGGTTGTGCCTATGACCTAACTGCGTGGTGTCCAGCGGTTGAGGCCGAAGATCTCGTAGAGCTGCG
>JBKQQQ010000010.1:0-6531 GCA_052144275.1 Streptosporangiaceae bacterium | reverse complement strand
GTGGTCATCGTCGTCCAGCACCTCTACCGCCGGCCACCCGACGCGACCACGAACTTCCTGCTCCGCCTGGCCGCGAGCGTCTAAGCCTGGCTGTGGCCGCACGAGAGGGCATGAAAGCGGCATCGTCCCCAATAGAACCGGCAGAATGTCACATTCATCGAATCCGCCGCGGACGGCGAGGCGCTGCCGTGGGCTGCCGTGCGGACGGCGAGGCGCTGCCGTGGGGACAGCGAGGGGACAGCGAGGGGACTGATGTCTGCGGGACGGTTGCGCGGGCACCGGCGAATATAAATGACGCTGAAGCGTTATTCGATAGCCATTGTTATATTTTTTATTTTGTGCTATTTTTAATGAAAGTTAATTGTAATCTGGCCGGCGTGACAGTTAACGGACAACCCAGCCTGACCGCGTTCACCGCGGCGGCCGCGCGGGCCGCCCACCTGATCGTCGATGACGACCCGCCCATCTTCGCCGATACGCTGGCCGAGGCCATGCTCGGCGAGCGGGCCGGCGAGCTCATCGGATTCCACCGGGCGCACGGCACCCACCCGATCCTGGCCGGCGCCCGGGCCCAGGTCACCTGCCGCAGCCGGTACACCGAGGACAGCCTGGCCGACGGCATCAGGCGCGGTATCGGCCAGTACGTCATGCTCGGCGCCGGCCTGGATTCCTTCGCCAGCCGGTCCCGGCTGGCGAGCCAGATCCGGGTGTTCGAAATCGACCATCCGGCGACGCAGGAATGGAAGCGCCGCATCGCGCCGGTACCGGACAATGTCACTTTCGTCCCGGTGGATTTCACCCGGGACTCGCTGCGCGACCGCCTGCGCCAGGCCGGATTCGACTTCGCCGCGCCCGCCTTCGTCAGCTGGCTGGGCACCACCATGTACCTGCAAGAAAGCGCCATCGGGCAGACCCTGGCGGTCACCGGCGGTTTCGCGCCGGGCTCGGAGATCGTCGTGGACTACATGCTGCCGGCCGGGCTGCGCGACGCCGCGGGCGACAGCTACGCCGAACAGGTCGGGCAGGCGTTGGCCGAACAGGGCGAGC
Organism: Streptosporangiaceae bacterium; assembly: GCA_052144275.1. Taxonomy (GTDB): domain Bacteria; phylum Actinomycetota; class Actinomycetes; order Streptosporangiales; family Streptosporangiaceae; genus Palsa-504. Next base: position 5,484 of record JBKQQQ010000010.1, on the reverse strand, counting down.
CCTGGCTGTCGCTGTTCGCCCCGGACGAGGCGGCCGCGATGCTGCGCCGGCACGGCTTCGGGCCGGTCCGCGACGTCGGCCAGCGCGACATGATCCCGCCGCCGCTGTGGGAGCGGACCGACTCGCTGCGCCCGGCCGACCTGTCCCGGATCGCGCATGCCCGAATCCCCGACGGGGCCATGGTGGCTCGCACCTGACCAGGGCGGTCACCATGGCCCGTTCGGGATAAAGGTCTTCTCCGGCCCTAGTGCATCAGCGGCTTGCCCAGGGGGAGTCCCTTTCCGCCGGTGCCCGCCGAGGAGGCGCCGAAGAAGAGGTACACGCCGAGCGCAGCGAAGATCAGCACGACGTAGCCGCCGGTCTTCAGCAGGCCGCTCGAAGGCACGCCAAGCGGCGATGTCTCCTCCCAGGCGAGCAGCAGTAGCAGCAGCGCCAGGGAGACCAGGGCGAACAGGGCGGTGAAGGCGACCGGCAGCCGCAGCGTGGCCAGGGTCAGCATCAAGACGACGATCAGCCAGGAGAGCAGGAACAGCCTCACGGTGGCGAGCACCGCGGCGACGGTGATGGCGAACCAGTTGTGGTCCAGGCCGAGCACGAGCACGGCGTAGCTCAGCCAGAACGTGCCGAAGATGCCGAAGATGGCCGCCACCGCGCTCTGGCCCACGGCCGCGGCCCAGACCGCGGCCAGGAGCAGGCCCAGGGCCGTGGCCGCCAGGATGATCGCCAGGGGCGCGCCGAGGACGCCGGCCGGCACCACGCCGACTATCGCGAGGCCGAGCGCGACGGAGCCGACGATGAAGGTCCCCAGGCCCAGCATGGCCGGGTCGCCCGCCATCGGCCCGATCACGGCCGCGGGCGCCTCCGGCACGGGGGCCTGGGAGGTGTTGTCGGGGTTTGCGTCGAGAGCGGTCATGGATTCGCTCCTTCACAGGTGCGGCGTCCCGCGTAAGCGGGCTTAATGCATCCGTACGCCCCGAACTGGGCACATGCCTTCTCACTTTGAACCACGGGCCCGCCGGGCTCATCTCAGCTACCGGATGCGACGATGCCGTACTCGTGAATTTTGCGGTAGATCGTGGCCCGGGACATGCCCAGCGCCTCGGCCGCCCGGACCTTGTTGCCGTCGTGGTCCTGCAGGCTCTGCACGATCGCGTCCCGCTCGATCGACTCCAGCGGGGACAGCAGCCGCCGGCTCACCGTCCAGCATTCGGGCGGCAGGTCCTTCGGCATGATCACGCCGGCCCGGCGGCGCTGGACGACCTGCTTGAGCACCTGCCAGAGCTGTTCGGCGTTACCCGGCCAGTTGTGCCGCAGCAGCAGCTGCATGGCCTCCGGGGAGCAGGTCAGGCGGCCCTGCCCGCTGAGCCGGGCCAGGAAGAAGGGCACCAGCTCGTGCAGGTCCTCGATGTGGTGGCGCAGCGGCGGCAGTTCCACCGTGCCCTGGAAGAACCGCAGCAGCCTGGTCAGGTCGGCGCTGGCCCGCTTGCGGTTCAGCGTCACCGCCACCCGCAGCTCCTTGTGCCGCATGGCCGCCCTGGCCTCTTGCAGCGCGCTGGACAGCGTGTGCATCTGCTTGGCGTTCAGCGCCTCCGCGTGCCTGATCACCAGCAGGCCGGTGCCGTCGAGCAGCTCGCCGCGGGCCTTGGTGAGCCAGTCCTGGCCGGCCTCCTCCGCGTCGAGCACGTGGAACGGCGCGGCCGGGTTGCGCCGCTGGTGCACCGCGCGGGCCAGGGCCAGCTTGCCCACGCCGCTCTCGCCCTCGATCGTCATCCAGTCCGCGGCGTCGTAGAGGGTCTCCGCCTCCCGGCAGGCGCGCAGCCACAGCACGCCGCTGCCCACCAGGCCCGGCAGGTACATGGCCGTCCTTGGCGCGGGCACATCGGGCGCGACCAGGGCCGCAGCCGCCAGTTTCACGTGGACCACGCCGTCGGCGAACGGGCCGTCGCCCGAGATCCGCCGGCAGAACATCCGGGCCACCACGCCGCTGGGCAGGTCGACCGTTACCGCGCCCGGGTTCTGCCGGGCCAGCGCCTCGGTGGCGTGGCCGATCAGGGCGGACTGGTCACCGGGGTCGAGCACCTGGCGGGCGTGGTCGTTGAGCATGACGACATCGTTGCCGAGGGCCAGCACGATGCCGCCGGTGCGGCGGCAGGCCCGCACGTATTCCTGGAGCAGGTGCATATCCCGGCGGCTGCCCGCGGCCAGCATGGCCTGGGTGATCTGGTCGGCCGTCGCCTTGACCAGCGAGATCAGCAGCGGGTCGGCGTTCTTGCGCCAGCAGGTCAGGTCGATCACGCCGACCGTCTTGCCCGAGACCGGGTCGTGGATCGGCACGCCAGCGCAGCCAAATTGCTCCAGGTGCTCGGCGTAGTGCTCGTGCCCGAAGACGTGGGCCGGGCCGCCGGATTCCAGCGCGGTGCCGATGCCATTGGTGCCGACGCGGGCCTCGGCGTAGCTGAAGCCGGGAGCCAGCTTGACGCCATCCAGGTGCCGCTCGAGGTCGTGGTCCGCGGTCAGCCTGGTCAGCACCACGCCCGCGGAGTCGGTCAAGATGATGCTGATCGGCTGGCCATCCAGTTGCTCGTGCAGGTGCCGCAGCACCGGATCGGCGGTCCGGGCCAGGTTGGATTCCAGGTCGGGGTCGTGCAGGTAATCCAGCTCTATGTGGTCCGCGGCGACGTTCCACTGCCGGGACCGCCACCAGGACGCCAGGATGGGCTTGCGCACGGCATTCGGGTCCACTGGCTCGGCCAGGAGAAACCGCTCTCTGGCCTCGGCCAGCAGATCTCTCGCGGTGTGCATCGGCGTTGAAGCACCTGCCATATTGCCTCCCCCACACACATCTCTCCGGCTGGAGGCTCAGCCTGCGCGGGAATCGGATTCGGGTTACCGGGCCCATTTCAAAGTAAACCTCACGTTGCGTGGCACTGTCTCAAGTTGAGACTCCCAGCTCGGGCCAGCCGACGTTGTGTCGGTTCATGGACGCTCACGACGAGACGACCTCTTCCCAGCAACCCGAGACCTTTAACCCCTGGAGCATCGTCAACCTGGTCTTTCACCACCTGGCCGAGGAGGGATTGCACCCGGTCCTCGGCGAGGCGGGTGACCCCGGGCCGCCGGCGGCTGACCTGCTCCGTGCGCTTGGCATCACGCCGGCCGCGGAAGGAACGCGGCAGGCGGCCGAGGAACGCAAGCGGCGGCTAGCCGAGATCCGCGCCGCGTTCGAGATGTCTCATGTTGAGAGCTCATGACCTCGGCATTCGGGATGTGATGCAGCACACAAGGACTTTCGGGGCCGCGGCAGCCCGCCCTGGCCCAAGGCCCCCCCGGGGGGCATGAATCCGGACCCCGGAACCCGCCGAGAAAGGGGTGACGATGAGTCGCCAGAGTGTGGCCAAGGCTCACCAGAAGATCCAGGAGCTTGCCTGGGAACCTCAGTACCACGAGCCTGTGTCGCAGTACGGGACGGACTACACGTTCCACAAGGCACAGAAGAAGGACCCGCTGAAGCAGGTCCTCCGGTCCTACTTCCCGATGCAGGAAGAGAAGGACAACCGCGTGTACGGCGCGCAGGACGGCGCCATCCGCGGCAACATGTTCCGCCAGGTGCAGGAGCGCTGGCTGGAATGGCAGAAGCTGTTCCTGTCCATCATCCCGCTGCCGGAGATCTCGGCCGCGCGGGCGATGCCGCTGCTGTTCCGCACGGTCCCCAACCCGGAGCTGCACAACGGCCAGGCGATCCAGATGATCGACGAGGTACGTCACTCGACGATCCAGCAGAACCTCAAGCGCCTGTACATGAACAACTACATCGACCCGGCCGGCTTCAACAACAGCCTCCGCAACTTCCAGAACGACTACTGCGGGACCATCGGCCGGCAGTTCGCCGAGGGCTTCATCACCGGTGACGCCATCACCGCGGCATCGATCTACCTGACGATCGTCGCGGAGACGGCGTTCACGAACACGCTGTTCGTGGCCATGCCGGCCGAGGCCGCGGCCAACGGCGACTTCCTGCTGCCCACCGTGTTCCACTCGGTGCAGTCGGACGAGTCCCGGCACATCTCCAACGGCTACGCCACGCTGCTGATGGCGCTGTCGGACGAGAGCAACCACCAGCTGCTCCAGCGCGACCTGCGCTACGCGTGGTGGAACAACCACCGCGTGGTGGACGCCGCCATCGGCACGTTCATCGAGTACGGCACCAAGGACCGGCGCAAGGACCGCGAGTCCTATGCCGAGATGTGGCGCCGGTGGATCTACGACGACTACTACCGCAGCTACCTCGTGCCACTGGAGAAGTACGGCCTGGTCATCCCGCACGACCTCATCGAGGAAGCGTGGAACCAGATCTGGAACAAGGGCTACGTGCACGAAGTCGCCCAGTTCTTCGCCACCGGCTGGCTCGCCAACTACTGGCGGATCGACCCGATGACGGACGCCGACTTCGAGTGGTTCGAGTACAAGTACCCGGGCTGGTACGACAAGTACGGCAAGTGGTGGGAGAACTACAACCGCCTGTCCATGCCGAACGGGCACAACCCGATCGTGGCCGAGAACGTCGACTACGTGTACCCGCACCGGTGCTGGACCTGCATGGTCCCGTGCCTGGTCCGCGAGGACATGGTCATGGACCAGGTCGACGGCCAGTGGCGCACCTACTGCCACGAGGAATGCCGGTGGACCGACGCCGTGGCGTTCCGGCCGACCTACCAGGGCCGGGAGACCCCGAACATGGGCCAGCTCATCGGCAAGCGCGAATGGGAGACCCTGTACCACGGCTGGAACTGGGCCGATGTCGTATCCGACATGGGCTACGTGCGCGACGACGGCAAGACGATGGTCGCCCAGCCGCACCTGAACCTGGACCCCAAGAAGATGTGGACCCTGGACCATCTGCGCAGGATGGGACCGGTGCTGAGCCCGAACGTGCTGCTCAACGAGATGACACCCGAGCAGCGTGAAGCGTTCCACGCCGACTACATCCGGCAAGGCCCGGCAGGCCGCCCGGCCCCGGCGGCCAGCTGAGGCCATGCAGCGGAGGGGGCAGCCCGGTCGCGGTTTCCGGGCCGCCCCCTCTCACCAGCCTGCGCAGTTACCTTCTAGCCCGCCTTCCCCAGCCCGCCTTTCCCCAGCCCGCCTTTCCCCAGCCCGCCTTTCCCCAGCCCGCCGCGAGGGGGTTATGACAAAAAAGCACGTCGTCCGCTTTGAGCCGGTCGGCATCGAGATCGAGGTGGCCGAGGATCAGAACATCCTGCGGGCCGCGGCCGAGCAGGGAATCATGCTCATGCACGGCTGCAAGGAGGGGCAGTGCGCCTCCTGCAAGTCGTTCATCCTCGAGGGCGACGACATCGAGCTCGACAAGTACTCCACGTTCGCACTGCCCGACTACGAGCTCGAGGAAGGCTACACGCTGCTGTGCCGGGCGCACGCCTACGAAGACATGACCATCGAGCTGCTCAACTACGACGAGGAGATGATCCG
>JBKQQQ010000009.1:0-19219 GCA_052144275.1 Streptosporangiaceae bacterium | reverse complement strand
GGGTTGCGGTCGAAGAACCCGAACGGCTTGAGCCAGAACGAGACGATGTCGCTCGGCATCACCGGCCAGTCCTCCGGCCGGGTGATGTGGTGGATGCCGAACACGTACCAGAGCACGACGTCGGTGTTCTCGATGGGCCGGTTCGCCGCGGTCCAGACGGCCAGGCCCGCGTCGTGCTCGCTCAGGTTCGGGAAGTCGCCGCAGGGCCAGCGCTCGTCCTCGCGGTAGGGCGTGACCCAGAGCGTGTGGCCGATCACCTCGGCGCGTTTGAAGGCCGGCGAGGCGGGGTCGAGCAGGGGCGGGAATGCGGCCGAGGGCACGAGCTTGTAGCCGACGGGGGTACCAAGACCGTTCGGTACATGGTCGTTCACCACCTTCCAGCCGCGCTGCGTGGCCCAGTCGTAGTCCTGCTTCCCCTCCGCCTCGGTGCGCAGCGGGGTGCTCCTGACCACCAGCCCCAGCCCGTACGGGTCGTCGGGATCGCCCGCCGCGGCCGGCTGGGACTCGAAGGCGTAGACCGTGTTGCCGGGCCCGTCCACGTCGAGGTCGAGCCGGGCGACGATGAAGTGCTGGTGGAACGGCGCGTAGGTGCGCAGGTCGACCAGCGTCCCGTTGGCTGGCCGGCTGCCCGGCGCGTCGGTGTGCGAGGTGACCAGGATCCCGGTCGCGCGGACCTCGCACTCGATGTTCCCGTCCTGGTAGAACCGCCAGTACACCAGGTACTCGTAGTTGGCCACGGTGACGTGGAAGGAGATCACCAGCCGCCGGGCCCGCCTGACCTCGACGCCGGCCCGCTCATCGACGTGCTTCCACAGGACCCCGCTGTCCTCCTCGTGGACGCAGATCGCGTTCGGTATGGTCCGGGGCTCACCGCGGGAGTCGTGCACCACCGCGTCCAGGTAGGTGATCTCCCCCAGGCAGTCGCAGCCCAGGGCCAGCGAGGTGGTCATGAAGCCCAGGCCCCACTCGCCGATGTCGAACGCGGTCCGCCGGTAGTGGTCCGGGCTGGCGTCCCGGTAGGGCACGACCATCTCGGCGAACGACAGCCGGTGTGCCACAGGGCGCCATCGTTCCCCGTCGCGGAAGGCAACCTGATGCAGCACCAGGCCCTCGCGGTGGTTGAACCCCAGCCGGAGCTGCCAGTCCTGCCAGGACAGCAGGCGCCCTTCGAGGGTGAAGCCGACCCCGTCGGGCTGGCTGATCTGCAGCGGCGCTACCTCGCGCAGCGGCGTGGGGATCAGCCTCGGCAGGTACTCGCCCATTACGTTCGGGGGATCGCCGCCTTGGTAGCTGTCCTCGAGTTCGAGCAGCGTCATCGTGTTCAGGTCCACGACGGGGTGCAGGCCGGTGACGTGGTGGGCGTACGGGTTGCCCTGCTCGCTGCCCCGGTACCAGACGTCGCACCAGCCCAGCCGGAGCCCCTGATAGCGCTCGGGCACCAACGCGGCGCCGTAAGCCCACATGTCGGTCAGCACCAGGGACATGTCCGTGATCCCGCGCAGCGCCAGCGCCTGCACCAGCGCGGGGTGGGTACGGAGCATCTCGTCGCACTCGTGCCACTCGTCGACGGTCATGTTCGGATGCTGGCCGGGCAGGTGTTCCCAGTTGGTGACTTCGTCGCCGGTCAGGGAGATGGTGGCGCGGTAGGCCTGGCCGTCGGTGCGGTCCCAGCAGACCACGGTGGCCTCCCGGCTCACCGGCCGGCCAGCCTGCTGGTCAGCCTCCAGGGCGGGCAGAGCGGCCTTAGCCGGCTCCTTCAGCTCGATCGAGGCGAACCGCCAGGTGCCGCCGACCCCGCGATCGCGCCGCAGGATCGCGGCCGCCTGCCGGATCTGGTCGGCCGTCAGCGGATCCAGCGGATGGGTGTTGGTCACGATCGTCCCTCCATTCCCGTGGGCAAGCCAATCTTGGCCGATTAACGGCGGCCAGGCCACCACCTGGTTCGAGCGGCGTTCTTGCGGCGCGTATGGCTCAGGCTCTACGTTTCGCCCATGCACAGTGTGGATCCGACAACGGAGTCGATGATCAGGTCAGTGCTCGCCTACGCGGAGAACCGGCTGCGGCTGAACCCTGTTCCGCTGGATCAGGGGTCCCGGGACCCGGCCGAGCTGGAGGCGGCGCTGAAGGGACTGCCCAGCGCCGAGCCTCACAATCCGGACCAGGTGCTCGGCGTATACACGTCGGTCATAGCGCCGGCCGTCATCTCGGCGGACAGCCCGCGCTTCCTCGGCTTCATCCCGGCCGCGCCGACCAAGGCCTCGCTGCTTTTCGACATGCTGGTCTCCTGCGCGTCGATCCAGGGCATCTCCTGGCTGGAGGCGGCGGGCGCGATCCACGCCGAGAACACCGTGCTGCGGCTGATCGCCGACCGGGCCGGGATGCCGGAGACGGCGGGCGGCTGCTTCGTCTCGGGCGGCTCGGCGGGGAACCTGTCCGCCCTCGTCGTGGCCCGCGAGGTGGCCAAGCGGAAGGCGGGGACCGACGCGGCCGGCCGGCGCTGGCGGGTGGCGGTCAGCGAGGACGCCCACTCCTCGATCGTCAACGCGCTGCGGATCTGCGAGATGGACGCGCTGGTGGTGCGCGCCGAGGATCACCGGCTGACCGGGGCCGGCCTGCGGGCGGCGATCGGCGCCGACGGTGACCCGGGCTCACTGGCCGCGATCGTGGCCACCTCGGGGACCACGAACGCGGGCATCGTCGACGACCTGGCCGGCGCGGCCGCGGTAGCGCGCGAGCACAGCCTGTGGTTCCACGTGGACGGCGCCTACGGCGGGGCTGGCCTGTTCGCGCCGAGCGTCCGGCGCAAGTACGCCGGAATCGAGCACGCCGACTCGTTCATCATGGACCCGCACAAGTGGCTGTTCGCGCCGTTCGACTGCGCCGCCCTGCTGTACCGGGACCCCCCGGTGGCCCGTTCGGTGCACAAGCAGGATGCCTCGTACCTGGACGTCATCCACGACCGGCCAGGCGAGTGGAACCCGACCGACTACGCCTACCACCTGACCCGGCGGGCCCGGGGCCTGCCCTTGTGGTTCTCGCTTTCGGTGCACGGGGTGGATGCGTACACCGAGGCCATCGAGACGGCGATCGAACTGGCCAGGCAGACCGCGGACGAGATCCGGGCCCGGGATCAGCTGGAGCTGATCCGCGAGCCCGAACTCGGCGTGGTGCTGTTCCGCCGTCACGGCTGGGACTCCGGGCAGTACACCGCGTGGGCCGACCGGCTGCTGCAGGACCAGGTGGCCTTCATCCCGCCGTCGGCGTGGGAGGGCGAGACGGTGGCCAGGTTCGCGTTCCTGCACCCGCACACCCCGATGGACCTGGTGCGCCAGATCCTCGACCGGATGGAGTGACCCCGGGCCTGGCGGGCTCGCTAGCCGGCCGGGGCGTCCGGGCCAACCCGGCGCTCGGCCAGGCCCCAGGCGACGCCGGCGTACTGGCCGCCGATCGGGTGCGGGTCAGGGCTGGGCGCCTGCTCGTCCTCCGCGATTTCCGGCAGGTCCAGGTCGAGGTCTAGGTCGGCGGGGCACATGGGGGATCTCCTTTACCGAGCGGGAGGGAGGGTGAAGGTGACGGTTTGCTGACTGTGCTGGGTGACGACGGTGCCGATGCCGGTGACCGCGGTGCCGGACGGGGCCAGCGCGTCGATCTGCCAGGCTTCGGATCCGTTGAGGCCGCTGGACTGCGACGGCTTCCAGCTCGCGCCCGTGGCCGAGGTCCACAGGGCCACGTCCTGCTGCCCGGGCGGGCCGAACATGCCCGCGGCGGTGAAGCCGGCCGAGCCTGCGGCGGTCAGCGCGGTGAAGGTCGTGTCAGCTCCGGGCGAACTGAACGGCACCTGCTGCCAGGTGGCGCCGCCGTCCACCGAGAGCTCGGCGAACGGCACGGTGCCGGCTCCTGGGCCCGCCCCGGCGCCAGCGGCCGGCGTGGCCTGGCCCAGGGCGACCACGCGGTTGCCGTTGATCGCGACCTGCTGGAGCACGGCGGTCGCGGCCCCGTCCGGCACCGGCAGGACGATCGTCTCCCAGGAGGTCCCGTTGGCGGTCGTCCAGACCGCGGGCTTGCTGTCGTGCGAGCCCACCGAGACGAACCCGTGCGCGCCCGCGGCGACCGCGAGCACCTGGCTCGAGCCGGTCGTGTCGTTCACGTCGTGCGCGCGGGTCCAGCTGGTCAGGTTCGGTGACCACCAGACGTCGGCGACGCAACCGCCGCCCGGCGCGACCAGCTTGCCGACGATGACGTACCCGGCCGGGCCGGAGGTCGCCGCGACGGCGGCCACGCCGGTCAGGTCCTGGGTGATGTTCCCGCCGGCCACCCCCCAGACCGTGCCGTCGGCCGAGGTCAGGACCACGGGTCCCGGCGCGCCCACGGCGAGCCAGCCAGCGGGCCCGTGCGTCACGCTGGTCAGCGTGCGCAGGCCAGGGTTGGCGCCGCCGGCCGGCTGGGTCAGCGCCAGCGAGGAAACCAGCGTCCAGGCGCTGCCTGCTGTTTTCCACCACACCGCGGGGTAGCCGTTGGCGCTGCCGACCGCGACCTGCACGCCGCCGGCCACCGCGGTGCCGTGGACCGCCATCTCGGGGACGGCGGCCCCGGCGAGGCTGGTCAGCTGGACCGGCCGCACGGTGCCGTCGGTGCTCGCCTCGAGGAAGACGGGCTGCTGGCCGACCTTGCTGGCGGCCGTGTACCCGACCGCGACGATGGTGCCGGCCGGGGCGACGGTCGCGCCGACCACGGACTGGGCGGCCGCGTTGCCCAGCAGGCCCGTCGGCAGCCAGGTCGTGCCGCCGCCGGTGCTGGTGTAGCCCACGAGCTGGCCCGAGGCGCTGGTGCCGGTGACCACGAAGCCGAAGTCACTGCCCTTCACCAGGCCAGGCGTCCACCCGCCGGCCGGGTCGATCGTGGCCGAGTACTGCCAGACCTGCCCGTTCGGGGAAAAATAAACGACACCATCGGGGGCGCCGCTCGCGGTCCGCCCTGGCCTGACCGCGATGAACCCAGAGCCGTCGAAGCCCAGGCCGGTGATCGTGGTCCCGGCACCGTGGTCGGCCGGGATCGTCACCCGGGTCCACGCGGCCCCGTCGTTGGTGCTCAGCCACGCGGCGTCGTAAGTAGTGCCGCCCCTGGCCACCGTGCCGGAGACCACCGTGGCGTTACCCTGCCAGGTGGCGTACGAGATGTTCAGCACGGTTTCGCCGGGTCCGGCCAGCCCCAGCTGCGCGGCGGTCATCCGCTGCCAGGTCACGCCGTCCCGCGACATCCAGATCACCGCCTGCGTCGCGCCCTTTACCGATCCCGCTCCCGTGCCCGCGGCCAGGAAGCCGTCAGCGGTTTTCGTGATCACCCACACCGAGTCGCCGGGCAGCTGCGGGCTGATTCCGTGGGTGGCGGCGAGGGTCCAGGTCAGGCCGGTCGGGCTGGTCCAGATGGCCTGCGGGCCGACCGCCACCCAGCCGCCCGGGCCGCCGGCCAGCAGCGCGGCCGGATGACCGAGCGCGGCCGGGCCGCCGCCCGGCGCGCGGACCGGGGCGAGCTGCCAGCTGGCACCGGCGTTCGTCGAGACCAGGAACTGCTGCCGCACCACACCGTCGCTGGTCTGCGAGCCCATCGTCACGATCGTGTTGCCTGTGGCGACGACGCGGTTGATGGTCTGGAAGACGCCGCGTTGCTGCTGTCCGGGATAGGTGTCGAAGGTGACCGCGGCCAGCGGCAGCTGCGGCGCGGCGGCGTTCTGGGTCCGGTGCTGGTTGGCGGTGAGCGGGCCGAACTTCGGCCCATGACCGGTCAGCAGCGCCAGGGCCAGGACGGCCACGGCCACCAGCACGATGGCCGGCACCACGATCGTCGCCGTACGGCGGCTGAGCAGGCCAGGGCCGGGCCGCCGGGAGGCGGGCATCCTGTGGTCGAGCAGGAGGGTGTCGTCCGCCCGCCTCCGGCTGGCCTCGCTCGTCCGGGCCGGGGGCACCAGGCCGGCCGGACGCTCCCAGATCGGCGGCCGGTCGTCTCCCCACCTGTCGGGCCGGTCCGGGCCGTCGTCCTCGTCGACCCCTGGGTCGGAGAAGACGGGCGCGCCCAGCGGAACCCGCACGGGTCCGGGCCAGCCAGCCGCGGCCGGCTCACGCCAGCCGGGATCCGGGTCACGCCAGCCGGGATCCGGGTCACGCCAGCCGGGATCCGGGTCAGGCCAGCCGGGATCCGGGTCGGGCCAGCCGGCGGCGGCCTGGTCGGGAGGCTCTGGCCTGCTGTGCCGGGCGGCGGGCTGCCGCGGCGGGGCCGGCGGGCGGGACGGGGGTGCCTGGCGCGGGTGCTGCGATTGCTGCGGGGCCGGGTGCTGGTATGGCGGCTGCGGCGGAGCCGGGCGCTCCCACTGGATGCTGGCCTCGCTCCAGATCTCGTGGGACCGTTGCCACGGGGAAGGTGCCGCGCTCGGGGTGGCGGCGCCTGGAATGGCAGCGGCCGGGGCGGCGGCGCCTGGGGTGGCCGACCGAGCGGAACGGCTGGGCTGGAATCCTGGGCCACCTGCCCGGCCGTGCAGCGCCTGGGTCGCGCCCAGCGCGCGGGGCGTCGGCTTCGGCGTCAGCGGTGAGGACCAGGATCCGTCGGGCTCGCGGCGGGGCGAGGGCACCACGCTGGCCGTGCGCCAAGGGCTGGCATTCTCGGGGCTGGCATTCTCGGGGCTGGCGTTCTCGGGGCTGGCATTCTCGGGGCTGGCGTTCTCGGGGCTGGCAGTCTCGGGGCTGGCAGTCTCGGGGCTGGCGGCCGACGGTTGCGGTGCGCGTAGGAACCATCCGGCGGGAGGCGCTACGCCGGGCCAGGAATTGTCGTCAGCGGCCGCCCCGCCGACGGTTTGCCCGTCGGCAGCTGGCTCCGGGGCTTGGCTGGGCGGGGCAGGCTCCGCGGAATCGTCGGCCTGCGGCTGGCGTGGGCCCGGAATCATCAGGCCTGGCGGCACGGACCAGGAGGGAACCAGGTTTTCCGGATCATCCCAGCGGAACACGCCTGTACGCTGCCGCTCTTCCTCCGGCGAGGAACCATGTTGACGATTCCCACTCGACTGGTTACTTTCTGTACTCATCACAGGCCCCAGTCCAGGCACATTTCTGACAAAATGCCATAGCGTGCCGATCTGACACTTTCTCGTCCATACGGGATGACCCGCGGTTTGATGTTACCCATTGAGAGCGAGCGTGTACAGAGGGCAATTTTCTGGGGTCCGCCGGACCAATGCGCCGGACCAATGCGGCGGCCCGCTCGCGCCGAGCTAGCCGGCCAGGCTCTAACGCGGACGGGACCCAGGGGGACCGGCCAGGTCGGCCGGACCTCCTGGCGGGCCGCCAGGAGGTGGCGGGCGGCTGGTGGCTTCCTGGTCCTGAATGAGGCCATAACCGATGGCCTGGGCAGTAGTCAGCGTGCGGCCGCGGCGCACGTCGTCGCGGATCTGGTCCACCTCGCGGTCGGTGACCTCGGCCAGCCTGAAGTACAGCGTGTCGAGCATGCGGGTCATCTGCTGCTCGCGAGCGGTGAGCGCGGTCACCGTGCCGCCGAAATGCAGCTTCGGCTCGGCGAGCACGAAGGAGGCGTTCGGATAACCGGACCTGCGCGGGCAGGAGGCGAGAACGCCCAGGGCGGGACCGGCGATCTCGCCGCTCACGCAGGCGTGCACCGGCACCCGCAGCACGTCGAGGATGCCCATGACGGTGAGGGCGGCGGACAGTTCGGCCCGCAGGTTCTGCAGTTCCAGGCGGATCGGAGTTTCCTGCTCGGCGTCCAGGGTGAGCAGCTGGGCCGAGAGCCTGGCGGCCGCGTCGTCGTCGAGGAAGCCCGCGGCCAGCACGATCCGCTTGGCCAGCAGCCGCTCGTACAACCTGACCTTCCAGTCGGCGTGCGGGTCCAGCCATACCCGGGTCGGCGGGACCGGACCCGGGGCCTCCGGCGGCGAGGACGGCCAGTCCGGGGCGCCCGGGGTAAGCGGAGTGCCCGGGATGGACGGCCTAGACGGCCAGCCCGGCTCTTCCGGCCGCGGCGGGACTCCCGGGATGTGCGCGCGCATCATGGGCTGCCCGGCTGAGCTTGGCACCCTGGGTGGCGTCATTGGCTGGCTCCTTCCCCCGGACGGTTGAGCTTCCAGGTGATCTGTCCGCCGACCGCGGCCGCGTAGCGCTCCAGCGTGGAGGCGCGGACGTCCGCGGTGCCGGCCTCGAGCCTGGCCACAGCGGACTGGGAGGTTCCCATCCGCGCGGCGACCTCGGTCTGAGACAGGCCGGCCGCCTGGCGCTGTTCAGCCAGCTCGCGGACGAGCCGGCCGCGGTCCTCGGCCATCCGGGCCGCCTGCTCGCCGGCCTGGCGCAGTGCCATCTCGCGGAAGCCCGGCATGACCGGCAGCGATGCGTCGGCATCATGGCCGTCGTTGTCACCCGCAGGCTCTGGGGCTGGGCGGCGCTTCCTGTTCATACCTCAAAGGCTATCTCATATTTGAGATAAACCCGTAGGAGCGTAGGCGCGCATGAAGACCGCGATGCCGCTGGTGATGATGCGGTCGGCCCTGGCGGTGCCGCTCGCGGTTATGCTGCCGGGCCGGGGAACCAGTCGCGCGGCGGCACCGGACGGGCGGACGCCTTCCTAGGACGGCCCGGTGAGGGCACGGAGACCGGCCAGCAGGCCTCGGCCCAGACGGTGCGGCCCGGGTAGGCCTCGGAGAAGCCCCAGCGGCTGGTGCAGGCGGCCACCATGGCGAGCCCCCGGCCGCCTTCGGCCATCAGGTCGAGGGAACCCGGGGCCGGGACGGAAGCGCCGCCGTCGTCGGTGACCGAGACCCTGGCCACCCCGTCCCGCGGGCAGTCCACCTCAACCGTGAACACGCCGCCGCGCCCCGAGGCGGTGTGCGCGATCGCGTTGGCGCACAGTTCGGACACGCACGTCATGAGCGTCTCCCTGGCCGGGCAGCCGGCCAGCAGCTCACCGACGAACCTGCGTGCTTCCGGTACGGACGCGGGCGTGCCCCGGTAGGTACGGGCCCACGGTCGCGTCGGCTGGACTGAACCCAGTGAACCCAAGTGAAGCACCGGGTAGGCACCTGTCACCGTAGGTCACCCCCTGACGATTAGCTCCTACTGTAAGTGACGCGCGAGGGTACGAAATGGTTCAAACAGGCTTTCCGGGTCGCGGCGATCGATGTGGGTGGGCCCTTGAGTACCAAAGAAGGTACGCGGGGGCACACCGAGCACGGCCGCGGGCGGGCGGGCGGGCACGGGCAGCACGGCCGCGGGCGGGCGGGCACGGGCACGGGGCGGGTGGCCACGGCCACGGGACGGGGCGGGGCTGAAGCGGGGCACGCAGTACGGACCGTTCGGAAAAATTGCTGGTTAAATCGCTGTTCCGGATCTTTCGCCCCCTTCCGTGGCGGACGGGTCGGAGGGACACTATGGGGATCAAGCACAGTAAGGAGGAGCAGATGGAAGCGAACCCTTCCGGCGCACCTGGGCTTAAGCGTTCGCTGTCGATATGGGCGGCGGTAGGCCTGTCGGTGGCGCTGATGGCGCCGAGCATGGCGGCGAACATCAACCCCCAGGGCAGCGCGACCTACGCGGGCCGTGCGGTGCCGCTGACCTTCCTCATCGCAGCCGTCGGCGTGCTGCTGGTGGCCTACTCCTTCGTCCGGCTGTGCCAGTACTTCCATCACTCGGGTTCGGTGTACGCGTTCGTCGGCGCGACGCTCGGCCCGCGGACCGGGGTGGTGGCCGGCTGGGGCCTGCTCGGCACCTACACCTTCTACGCGGTGGTCACCTCGGCCGCGGCTGGCATCTTCGGCACCGCGTTCCTGCAGGAAGTCGGCATCTGGCACAACCCGCCGTCGTGGGCGCCGTTCGTGCTGCTCGCGGTGGCGCTGGTGCTGGCGCTGGTGCTGGCGATCATGCCGGTCAAGCGCGGCGGGCATGTGCTGCTGAGCGTGGAGGGCACCACGGTCGCGCTGATCCTGGTCGTCACCGCCGTGGTGCTGGTCCGACTGCTGGCCGGGAACGCGCCGGGCGGGCACACCTTCACCTGGAGCGTGTTTACGGTGGCGCCGGGGATCACTTCCTCCGACCTGTTCCTGGGCGTGGTGTTCGGCTTCCTGTCGTTTGCCGGATTCGAGGCGGCGGCCACCCTGGGCGAGGAGGCCAACCGGCCGACCCGGGACATCCCGCGGGCGATCCTGTTCACCGCGATCTTCGGCGGCCTGTACTTCGTGATCGTCACCGCAGTCGAGGTGATGGGCTTCGGCACGGACGCGGCGGGCGTCAAGGCGTTCACCACCTCCCCGTCGCTCCTCGGCGACCTCGGCTCCACCTATGTCGGCAGTTGGGTCGGCGACGTGATCACGCTGGGCACCACGATCAGCGCGTTCGGTTGCTGCCTGGCCTGCGTGGTCGGGGCGGCCCGGCTGCTCTACGCGCTGTCCAGGGACACGGCCGGGCCGCGCGGACTGGGCCAGAGCAATTCGCGCTGGGGCACCCCGGCCTGGGCCACCCTCGCGATCGTCGTGACAGCGGGCGTCATCGTCGTCATCCAAGCCGCCGTGGCCGCCCAGCCCGCCGCCTTCAACAGCTTCCTGTGGTCCGGCACCATCGGCACGCTGATCCTGCTGGTCGTATACGTGCTGGCCACGGTGGGCTGCATCATGCTGGTGTTCGTGCGGCACAAGCTCCCGGTGCCGACGTGGCAGATCGTGGTGCCGATCGCGGGGCTGATCGTGCTGGGCTACACGCTGTACCGCAACGTGTACCCGTACCCCACCGGCGACGGCGCGTGGTTCCCGGTGGTGGCCGGCGCCTGGCTGGTGGCGGCGGTGATCGCGGTGATTTTCGCGCCGGCCACGGCGCGCAAGCTCGGCGCGGCGCTGGCCGCGCGCGAGGGCATCGCGGCGCCGGGCGCCGGGGAGCCGGCCGCTCCCCGGCTGGCACCCGCGGGTGACGAGGCGTCCTGATGGGGGCGTCTTAGTGCCGGACCTGCCGGACCTGCTGCCCTGCGTCGCCGAACAGCCCCTGGTCGATCATCACTGCCACGGGGTGCTCTACCGGGACGCGGACCAGGCCACGCTGGAGTCGATGCTGAACGAGGGCGCGGGGTGGCCGGGTGGTTCGGTGTTCGACTCGCAGGCCGGGCTGGCGTTCCTGCGGCTCTGCCCGCCGGTGCTTGGCCTGCCGCCGCACACCGAGCTCGGCGACTACGTGGCCCGCCGGGCCGAGCTCGGCGCCGCCGAGGTGAGCAAGCGGTTCCTGTCCCTGACCGGGACCTCCGCGCTGTGCGTGGACACCGGCTACACCCCGGAGCCGATCACCTCGCCGAGTGAGCTGGCCGACCTGGCGGGCGCGACCGCGCACGAGATCGTCCGACTCGAGCGGGTGGCCGAGGATGTCGTGGCGGCCGGGGTGGGCGCGGCCGGGTTCGCCGACGCGGTGCGGTCCGCGCTGGCCACCCGCACCGCCTCGGCGGTCGGCGTGAAGTCGATCGCCGCCTACCGGACCGGACTCGACCTGCGCCCCGAACGGCCCTCGGATTCTGAGGTAGCGGCCGCGGCCCGGCGCTGGCTGACTGGGACCAAGGGGTCCGGTCCGCCGCGGCTGGCGGAGGAGACCTTGCAGCGGTTCCTCATCTGGTCCGGCGTGGACCTGCGGCTGCCGGTGCAGTTCCACGTCGGCTACGGGGACAGCGACGTCGACCTGCACCGCTGCGACCCGCTGCTGCTCACGCCGCTGCTGCGGGCGATCCAGCCCACGGGGGTCCCGGTGATGCTGCTGCACAATTACCCGTACCATCGCGAGGCCGGGTACCTGGCCCAGGTGTTCCCGCACGTGTACGTCGACGCCGGGCTGGCCACCCACAACCTGGGCGCGCGCGCCCCGGCGCTGCTGGCCGAGGCGCTCGAGCTCGCGCCGTTCGGGAAATTCCTGTACTCCTCGGACGCGTTCGGGCTGCCCGAGCTGTACTACCTGGGCGCGGCGCTGTTCCGGTCCGCGCTTTCTTCGTTCCTGCGCGCCGGGCTTCATGAAGATCTTTATTCCGAACGGACCGTACTGCGTCTGACCCGGATGCTCTGCGCCGACAATGCCAAGCGCGCTTACCAGCTCGGCAGCCAGATGTAGCTCGGGCCCGCGCTCGGGCCGGAAACGCATTGGCCGGGACCGCAGGGCGGTACGTATCGTCGAGTTATGAAGCTGCTCTCGGTCAACGTCGGCCATCCGCGCCTCAACCCGTGGAAAGAGATGAAGCTGACGGGCATCGACAAGCGGCCCGTCGATGGACCGGTAATGGTGACACCCGCCCGCGCCAAGGGCCTGGGCATGGTCGGCCTGGCCGGCGACCGGGTCTACGACGTGCGCAACCATGGCGGACCTGACCAGGCGGTCTATGCCTACGCCCGGGAGGACCTCGATTTCTGGGAGGCCGAGCTTGACCAGCCGCTTGGTAACGGAGTCTTCGGCGAGAACCTGACGACTGAGGGCGTCGACGTCAACGGCGCGCTGATCGGCGAGCGCTGGCAGATCGGGCCGGACGTGATCCTGGAGGCGTCCTGCCCGCGGATTCCGTGCGGCACCTTCCAGGGGTGGCTGGCGCAGGCCGGCTGGATCAAGCGATTCACCCAGGCCGCCCGGCCCGGGTCGTACTTCCGGGTGATCGAACCCGGCGAGATCCGCGCGGGCGACGTCGTCGAGGTCGTGCACCGGCCGGGGCACGATGTCAGCGTCACTGTCTGTTTCCGCGCGCTGACGCTCGAGCCAGAGCTACTGCCGCGGCTGCTGGCCGCCGACGCGCTCCCCAGCGACTTGCGGGAGCTAGCCGGGCGCCGCACCGCATAGGCCAACCATGATCATGACGGATCTGGTACCGCACGGAGTACCAGATCCTTCGTGATCATTAGGGGCGGGCGTGGCGGAGGGCTTCGGGGAGCAGGTGTGCCTCCGCGGTCGCGTCGAGCCAGGTGACGCGGGGGTCGCGGCGGAACCAGGATTCCTGGCGGCGGGCGAACCGCCTGGTGGCCTTGATCGTCTCCAGCCGGGCTTCATCCAGGCTCCACTCGCCGTCCAGGTAGCGGAGCAGCTGCTGGTAGCCGAGCGCCCGGCTGGCGGTCCTGCCCTCGCGCAGGCCGCGGGCGGCCAGGCTGCGCACCTCGGCTTCCAGGCCCGCCTGCCACATCCGGTCGACCCGGGCGGCGATCCTGCGGTCAAGTTCGGGGCGGGGCAGCGTGAGGCCGATCTGGACCGCCGGGCGGTTCTGCTGGTAGGCCGGCATGGTCGCGGTGAACGGGCGCCCGGAGATCTCGATCACCTCCAGGGCGCGGACGATCCGGCGTCCGTTGCTCGGCAGGATCGCGCCGGCCGCGGCCGGGTCGAGGGCGGCCAGCCGGGCGTGCAGGGCGGCCGCGCCGAGCCGGGTGAGCTCGTCTTCCAGGCGGGAGCGGATAACCCAGTCCGTTCCGGGAAAATCCAGGTCGTCCAGGGCCGCGCGGACGTACAGGCCGGAGCCGCCGACGAGGACGGGCACCCGGCCGCGGGCCGCGATCTCCTCGATCGCGGCGCGGGCGAGCTTGGCGTAGTCGGCCACGTTCGCGGCCTGGGTCACCGGCCAGATGTCGAGCAGGTGATGCGGGACGCCCTGCCGGGCGGCTTCGGGCTCCTTGGCGGTGCCGATGTCCATGCCCTGGTAGAGCTGCATCGAGTCGGCGTTCACGATCTCGCCGCCGAGGGTGCGGGCCAGCTCGATGGCCAGCCCGGACTTTCCGGTGGCGGTCGCCCCCACCACGGCGATGACGTGCGCGCCCATCCCCCTAGTGTGCCGTCACCGGCGGACCTGGCAGGTACAGACCCTCGGCACCCTCTGATCGGGACCTTTGGCCCTTCGCGGAAACACGGCGTTAACAGATTCTCGCCTAAAGAGAGTATCGATGTGAGGAGGGTCACATGACTACTGCCAACGTTGCGCAACCGCTTGCGCGACCAACAGCCGAGCCAGCCGTTCCGGCCAGTGGCTGGGGGAATTCGGCGCCGCTGGGCCTGGCGGCGTTCGCGGTTACCACGTTCATGCTCAGCATGATCAACGCGAAGCTCATGCCCGCCGCGATCACGCCGGTCGTCTTCGGCGTGGCACTGATGTTCGGAGGCATCGCCCAGCTGATCGCCGGGGTCATCCAGTTCCGCATCGGGAACGCGTTCACCGGCGCGCTGTTTAGCACCTTCGGCGCGTTCTGGCTGTCCCTGTACGCGATCGCCGAGTTCTTCCTGAAGGACATCACGGCGCCCACGGCGACTGCTACGGCTGCGCTGCAAGGTCAAGCCCTCGGGTTGTTCCTGTTCGCATTCGGCGCCTTCACGGTGTGGATCTTGATCGCCTCGTTCCGTACCAACGCCTTTGTGGTGCTGGCGCTGGTCGGCCTGGCGGCCACGCTCTTCGTGCTGGGAGTAGGCCAGTACTACGGGAAGGGCCTGGCGGTGGAGACCGGCGGCTACATGGGCCTGGTCGTGGCGGCACTGGCCGCGTACATCGGCTTGTCCGAGCTGTGCGAAATCACTTACAAGCGCGTGGTGCTCCCCCTCTTCCCCCTGGCCAAGCGCTGACCTGGCCCGGTACAACTACTACATAGATAGAAGGAGGGCCATTATGGGTCGCTACGCGGAAGCGTTCCAGCGGAGTCTGACCGATCCCGAAGGTTTCTGGGGTGAGGCGGCGAAGGACATCGACTGGTACCAGGCACCCACCGTGGTGCTGGACGCCTCGAATCCGCCGTTCTGCCACTGGTTCGCCGACGGGGTCATGAACACCTGCTTCAACGCGCTGGACCGGCATGTGCGTAGCGGCCGGGGCGCCCAGGCCGCGCTGATCTATGACAGCCCGGTCACCGGCACCCAGAAGACATACACCTACCAGGAGCTGCTCGAAGAGGTCGCGCGGTTCGCCGGGGTACTGCGCGGCCTGGAGGTGGGCAAGGGCGACCGGGTGATCATCTACATGCCGATGATCCCCGAGGCTGTAATCGCGATGCTGGCGTGCGCGCGGATCGGCGCGGTGCACTCGGTGGTGTTCGGCGGCTTCGCGGCGGCCGAGCTCGCGACGCGGATCGACGATGCCGCGCCGAAGGTGCTGGTCTCGGCTTCCTGCGGCATCGAGGTCAGCCGCGTCATCGAGTACAAGCCGATCCTGGACCGGGCCATCAACCTGGCGCGACGCAAGCCGGAGCATTGCGTGATCCTGCAGCGCCCGCAGGCATCCGCCGCCCTGACGGCCGGGCGCGACCTGGACTGGAAACAGGCGGCGGCCAAGGCCGAGCCCGCGGATTGCGTCCCGGTGGCGGCGACCGACCCGCTGTACATCCTGTACACCTCCGGCACGACGGCCAAGCCCAAGGGCGTGGTCCGCGACAACGGGGGTCACGCGGTCGCGCTGCGCTGGACCATGGACAACCTCTACGACACCAAGCCGGGCGAGGTGTTCTGGGCCGCCTCTGACGTGGGATGGGTCGTCGGGCACTCCTACATCGTCTACGCCCCGCTGCTGGCCGGGTGCACGACCGTGCTGTACGAGGGAAAGCCGGTGGGCACCCCGGACGCGGGGGCGTTCTGGCGGGTCATCGCCGAGCACCGGGTCAAGGCGCTGTTTACCGCGCCGACCGCGTTCCGGGCGATCAAGAAGGAGGACCCGGACGGCAAGCTGGCCCGCGAGTACGACCTGTCCGGATTCCGGTACCTTTTCCTGGCCGGTGAGCGGCTCGACCCCGAGACCTACCGGTGGGCGGGCGATCTGCTCGGCATACCGGTCATCGACCACTGGTGGCAGACCGAGACCGGCTGGCCGATCGCCGCCGACCTGATGGGCCTGGAGGCGCTGCCGACCAAGGCCGGGTCGCCCACCATGCCGGTGCCCGGCTACGACGTGCGGATCCTCGACGCCGATGGCGCGGAGGCCAAGCCGGGCGAGACCGGGGAGATCGTGGTGCGGCTGCCGCTGCCGCCGGGATGCCTGCCCACCTTGTGGGGCGACGACGAGCGGTTCGTCGACTCCTACATGTCGCAGCACCCCGGTTTCTATATCACCGGTGACGGCGGGTACCGCGACAGCGACGGCTACCTGTACGTGATGGGGCGCATCGACGACGTGATCAACGTGGCCGGCCACCGGCTGTCCACCGGGCAGATGGAGGAGGTACTCGCCAGCCATCCCGCCGTGGCCGAATGCGCCGTGATCGGCGTCAACGACGATTTCAAGGGCCAGATACCGCGCGGGTTCGTGGTGCTCAAGGCGGGCGTCAGCGCCGAACCCGCCGCCTTGTCCGCCGAACTCGTCCAGCTGATCCGCGACCAGATCGGGCCGGTCGCCGCGCTGCGCCGGGTCGACGTGGTGGCCGGCCTGCCCAAGACCCGATCGGGCAAGATACTCCGCAAGACCATGCGGGGCATCGCCGACGGCCAGGACGAGGCGCCCCCGTCCACCATCGAAGACCCCGCCGTCCTCGACGCGCTACGCCCGGTCCTGGCCGACGGCGGTTGATCGTGGCCGGGGCCGGGTCGTGACCCGCACCGCCGCGCGTGATCGATGGCGTCTGGCCCGGTGCGCGCGGCGGCGCTTGTCCGCCTCGTCATCGTCAGCTTCCGTCTCCAGGTACAGCTTCACGAACGTCGGATGCATGATGCCCCCTTATGTGGCCGGATGGCCCCCTGCCCTTCCGGAGCTTGCCGCGCCGGTATAAATACCTGCTCGTTGTTGAGACTCCGGACGGCGCGGGTCCTCATCGGCTTTGCGAGGCAATGGTAGAACCCGAGCATGGACAACCACGCTTCGGAGGTACTGCCGTTCCGCATCGAGATCCCGCAGGCTGACCTGGACGACCTGCGGGACCGGCTGGCCCGGACCCGCTGGCCCGACCAGATACCCGGTGCGGGCTGGGATTACGGCATCCCGCTCGAGTACGTGCGGGAGCTGGCCGAGTACTGGCGCACCGGCTACGACTGGCGGGTCCATGAGGCCCGGCTGAACGCGTTCGACCAGTTCACCACCACGATCGACGGGCAGCGGATCCACTTCCTGCATGTCCGTTCGGCCGAGCCGGGCGCCCTGCCGCTGATCATCACCCACGGCTGGCCCGGATCGGTCGTGGAGTTCATGAACGTGATCGGCCCGCTGACCGACCCCGCGGCTTTTGGCGGTGATCCGGGCGACGCATTCCACCTGATCGTCCCGTCGATCCCGGGCTACGGGTTCTCCGGGCCGACCCGGGACCGGGGCTGGGACGTGCGCCGGGTCGCGCGGGCCTGGGCCTCGCTGATGGAGCGCCTCGGTTACCAGCGGTATGGCGCGCAGGGCGGAGACTGGGGCTCATCCATCTCCAGGGAACTCGGCCTCACCGCTCCCGAGCACCTCATCGGCGTGCACCTGAACATGCTTTTCCCCTACCTCCGGGACGAGCCAGCTGACCTGACCGAGCAGGAAAGGGCCCGCCTGGAGGCGCTGCGCCGCTTCCAGTCCATGGGATCGGGCTACTTCGCGATCCAGTCGACCCGGCCGCAGACGCTGGCCTACGGGCTCACCGACTCCCCGGCAGGCCAGCTGGCCTGGATCACCGAGAAGTTCGGCGAGTGGACCGACGGCGGATTGCCCGACGAGGCGGTCGACCGCGACCAGTTGCTCACCAACGTCACGCTGTACTGGCTGACCGGGACGGCCGGATCCTCGGCGCGGCTCTACTACGAGACCGCGCGGTCGCGCGCCTGGGGTCCCCCGGCAATCTCGAGGGTGCCCACCGGAGTCGCGGTCTTCCCGCGGGAGATCGCGCCGCCCATCCGGCGCTTCGCCGAGCTGTCCGACACCATCGTGCACTGGTCCGAGTTCGACCGCGGCGGCCACTTCGCGGCCATGGAAGTACCCGACCTGCTGGTCGGCGACGTGCGCGCGTTCTTCAGGCCGCTGCGCTGACGCTCCGGCTTAACGCACCGGCTCGCCGCTGACTACCACTCAACCGGGGGTATCAGCGGCCGCCGGGGGTCACGAGACCGCTTTCGTAGGCGATGACGACGAGCTGGGCGCGGTCCCGCGCGCCCAGTTTGGTCATGATGCGGCTGACGTGGGTCTTGGAGGTCAGCGGGCTGAGGAACAGGCGGGCGGCGATCTCGTCGTTGGACAGGCCCTCGGCGACCAGCACGAGAACCTCGCGCTCGCGGTCGGTCAGGCCGGCCAGCGCTCGCCCCAGAGAGCCGCTGGGCGGCGGCCGTTCGGGGCGGCTGGCGAGGTCGGTGATGAGCCGCCGCGTCACGCTCGGCGATAGCAGCGCATCGCCCCGGGCCACCACCCGCACCGCCTGGATGAGGTCGGCCGGCTCGGTGTCCTTGACCAGGAAGCCGCTGGCCCCAGCGCGGATCGCCTGGTAGACGTACTCGTCGGACTCGAACGTGGTCAAGATGATCACCTTGACCCCGGCGAGGTCGTCGTCGGCGGAGATGCGCCGCGTGGCCTCCAGGCCGTCCACCCCGGGCATCCGGATGTCCATCAGGACCACGTCAGCCCGCTCGCGGCGGGCCAGGTCGACCGCCTGCGCCCCGTCGGTGGCCTCGCCCACGACCTGGAGGTCATCGGCGGCGTCGATCAGCACGTGGAACCCAGCCCGGATCAGCGCCTGGTCATCGGCGAGCAGAACCCGGATCACGGGCGTGCCCCGTCCCCGGCCCGCGCGTCTTCCACAGCCCGCGCGCCTTCGACGTCCCGGGACCGGGTCGGGTCGGCGAGCTGGCCGCCGAAGGGCAGCCGGGCCGCGACCCGGAAGCCGCCGCCGGGTCCGGGCCCGGTCTCGACGGTGCCGCCGACAGCGGCGGCGCGCTCGCGCATCCCGGCCAGCCCATGCCCCCCGTTCTGGCCTGCGGCCGTCCCGGCCGGAAGTCCGCAGCCGGTGTCGGTCACGTCGATCTGCAGTTCGTCGTGGCGGTAGTCGAGCGAGACGGCGGCGGCGGCCGGGCCGGCGTGCCGGATGGCGTTGGTCAGCGACTCCTGGACGATGCGGTAGGCGGCGAGGTCGACGGCGGCCGGGAGCGGGACCTGCTCCCCGGTCACCGTGAACGTCGTCTCCAGGCCAGCCCGGCGCGCCCCGGCGACGAGGTCCTCGAGCTGCGCGGTGCCCGGGGCCGGCTGGGTGGGGTCGGCGTCGTCGGCCTGGCGCAGCACGTTCAGGATGGCGCGCAGTTCCCTGAGCCCCTCCTTGCTCGCC
>JBKQQQ010000008.1:0-7649 GCA_052144275.1 Streptosporangiaceae bacterium | reverse complement strand
TCTGGAGACTAGGTTTCAGGTAATCCGACTTTCGCCTTGTCGTGCGGATCTCCCGGCACGCCACCCCGTATGCCTGGGCATGGCTGCCGGTTTCCTGGCATGCTATTTTCCTCCCGAGCGCTCTTTCGAGCCGGAGTAAGCCATCAGATCCAGAGATAATCTCCTCTCATCCCTGCCCGCTGCGCGGGCGATATAGCAGTGCGCCTCATGGCGCACCCAGGGTCTTCAGCAGCGAGGTCTCCATGACCCAGTGCAGCCGGTACAGCCGTGCGACGTTCCCGGCCAGCAGGTAGTACTGGGCGATGCCCCGGTACTCGGCCCCGTAGACGCTGACGATGGTGTGGTCGTCTTCGTTGCGCAACTGGGGCCGTCGCGCGGGTTTGCCGCGCGCCAGGTAGGGGGCGCTCTTGGCCTTGATCACCGCTGCCGGGACCCGCAGGCTGACGGTTCCGTTGGCCCTTCGGATGCCCTTGGTGACCTTGCGGTCGTTGTGCAGCACGGTGATCTCATAGCCGAGGAATCGCGCCGCCTGGGTGCGGGCGTGCGTGATGAGCGTCTTGTCTTGCGACAGTTCCAGCTTGAGTTCGTCGCGCAGGAACGCCGCAAGGCGCTGCTTGATCTCCTCGGCCTCGGCCCTGGGTCCGGCGAACCCGAGCAAGGTGTCGTCGGCGTAGCGGCAGTATCGCAGCCTGCGATGGCCAGGATCGCGTGGATCCCCGCTAGGCATGCTCCGCAGCTGCTTGCGCAGCTCCCGCGCCGTAGCGTGGTCGCCGCGCTTGCGTGCTCGCACGTGCGCCGCCCGCACCCGGGCGTATTCGGCGTCTTGCCTCCTGCGCCCGCCCCGGGTGTATTCCGGAATCAGAACTGTCTCGACGAAATTGTCCAGCCTGTGCAGGTAAATATTAGACAGGACAGGTGAAATCACACCGCCTTGCGGCACGCCGGAAAGCGTCGCGTTCCACCGCCAGTCCTCAAGGTACCCGGCCTGGAGCATGTTCCGCATAAGGCGCAGGAACCGGTTATCATGGATCTTCTCCGCCAGGATCTTGATCATTATTTCGTGATCAAAACTCCCGAAACAGTCGGAGACATCACCCTCGATGAACCAGGTTGTCCCGGTCCAGGTATTCGCCACCTCGCGCAACGCGGTGTGACAGCCCCGGCCGGGACGGAAACCATGCGAGCGGCCGGAGAACTGCGGCTCGTAATACGCCTCCAGCAGGAGCCGTATCACCTCACCGACCAGCTTATCCGACCAGGGCGGCAGGCCGAGCGGCCGCAGTTGGCCGCTCTTTTTCGGGATGTAAACCCGCTTCACCGGGCTGAACCGGTAACGCTCGTGGCGCAGCGCATCGATGATGCGCCCGATCTTGCCCAGCGACATGCCGTCCGCGGTTTCCCCTGAGGCCCCCGGCGTCATCGCGCCCTTGTTGGCGTAGATCCGCCCGTTGTTTGTTGACCGGACTACGGGGGCGACACGCCGGGGTGGTGGGTGCGCTGGCCGTGCGTTGACCGGTAGGAATCACGCAACTCTTCCGGAGGAGGACGCGTGGCACTATCGGATGCGCTCGAGCGAGACGTTGAGTCGGTCCGGCTGCCGCGGTGGGGTCGTGTCGTTGCGGCTGCCGGGGTTGTGCCGTGGCAGGTGGTGGATGCGGACGGCGACGTGGTGGAGCCGATCCAGCGGTTCCTCCGGGACTTCGTGGCCCGGGGTAACCGGGTGGGCAGCGTCCGCAGTTACGCCTATGTCCTTTTGCGGTGGTGGCGGTGGCTGGCGGCCATCGGCGTGGACTGGGACAAGGCGACGCCGGCTGAGGTGAAGGACTTCGTGCTGTGGCTGGTGCAGGCCACGAAGCCGCGCAACTCACCGAGGACGACGTCGGTGGTCACGGCGGGCACGGTCAACGCGACGACCCGGAAGCGCTATCTCGGCGATCAGTACGGGCCGCGGACGGTGCGGCACGGCAATGCGGTGTTGCGGAGCTTTTACGAGTTCTGGATCGAGCTGGGTGCTGGCCCGCTGGTCAATCCTGTGGTGCTGGACCGCCAGGGGCGGCGGGCGAACGAGCATCATAACCCGCTGGTGCCGTTCCGGGCCGGGGGGCGTATCCGCTATAACCCGAAGGTTCCGCAGCGCAAGCCGCGGGCGATGCCCGACGAGCGGTGGAACGAGCTGTTCGCCGGGCTGCGGTCGAACCGGGACCGGGCGATCCTCGCGCTGGGGATCAGCAACGGCGCCCGCGCCAGCGAGCTACTCGGCGTGCGCGGCGCCGATCTGGATTGGGGTGAGCAGCTTGTGCGGGTGTCCCGGAAGGGCACAGGCGCGGAGCAGTGGCTGCCGGCCAGCCCGGAGGCGTTCGTGTGGATCCGGTTGTATCTGGCTGAGCTCGATCCGCTGGAGCCGCACGAGCCTTTGTGGTGGACGCTGCGCCGCCGTGATCATGGGGACGGGCTGCGACGTCAGCCGATGAACTATGAGGCGCTGCGGGCGGTGTTCCGGCGGGTCAACGCGCTGCTGGGGACCAACTATTCGATGCACGACCTGCGTCATACTGCGGCGTTGCGGATGAGCCGCGATGAGTCGCTGTCCATGCGGGACGTGCAGACGATCCTTGGTCACGCGCACCTGTCCACCACCGCCGACGTGTATCTCGTCGAGGACGAGGCCCAGGTGATTCGCCGGGTCCGGCGGCACCTGATCGAGCGCGAGCAGCGCATCCAGCAACCCGCCCCGCCCCCGGTCGCCGTCGGCTACGACGCCGGCGACCTGTCCGTCCTGTTCGGAGGAGCCCCGCAATGACCACGACGACCGTTGCACCCGAGACCCGCCGCACCCGGGGCCCGTTCGTCGCAGATGAGCGGCTGCTGCAGCGACGTCGAGTGGGTCCGGTGGACCGCCTGCCGGCCGACGACATCCTCGCGCTGCTGCCTCGTCTGCCGGACTGGCCCGCCGCGACGGTGTGCCGCACCGTGAGGCTCAGGGGAGCCACCACGATCCTGAACTGGCTGCTCACCCACCCCGGCGAGGGCTGGCAGGACCGGTGGACGGTCTCTGGCGCCGACCACGGCACCAGCTGGATCGGCACGCTGGCCCCGGGCGATACCCGCTTGGCGGTCACCAAGCGGCAAGAGCACGTCGCCGGGCTGGCCTGCCTGCTGATGTGCCGGGTCGTCTTGCCCAGTTATGACTTCCTGGCCGCCTACCGGGCGAAAGGCCTGCTCGATCGGGTGCGCAAGATCATGCGGCCCGAGATGTTCGTCCGCCTCGAGAACGCCGCAGCTGAACGTGGGCTGAGCGGCCGCGACCGTAGCGACGCGCTGTGCGTGATCAGCAAGATCGTGCTGCATGCCGGTACCGACGTCGACGCGTTGACCGCCGACGACGTCCTGGAGATGTTCGCGTGGAGCATTCACGCCCAGCCTCGACGCAAACAGATCCCGGGACTGCACGTGGCCTGGGATCTCCTCGGCGACATCGGGGTGACCCCAGCCGACCTCACCCTCCGATCCGCGCTGCGACGCGGCCAGCGATCGACCACGGAGCTGGTCGACGACTACGACATCTGCTGCCGCCCGATCCGCGATGTGTTCATCCGCTACCTCGATGAACGTCGCCCCGCGCTGGACTACAACTCCTTGATCAGCCTCGTTGGCGAGCTGGCGGGCACCTTCTGGGCCGACATCGAGCGACACCATCCTGGTATCGACACCCTTCACCTGCCAGACGAGATCGCCCAGGCATGGAAGGAACGCGTGCGGGTCGTCACGAGCACCGACGGCACGGTGCGGCCGCGCAAGAACATCCACGCCCTCCTGATGCGGGTGCGCGCCTTCTATCTCGACATTCAGCAGTGGGCGCTGGAAGACCCGAGCTGGGTGCCGTGGGCGGTGCCCAGCCCGGTGCGCAAGGGCGACACCCTGGGATATGAGAAGGCCCGCAGGAAAACCGTGGCCGCGATGCATCAGCGCGTGCGCGAGCGCCTGCCGCACCTGCCCGCGCTGGCTGATGCCGCCGAACGGTGCCTCGCCGAGACGACCGCGCTGCTGACCGCGGCGACCGAGTGCGAACCGGACGAGGTGTTCGACCACACCGGCACCCGCTACCGCCGGAGGGCTCCCAAGAGCGCCGATCTGGCGGCCCGGCACCAAGGCAGTCCCTCCGTCACGGTGGAAAACCTGGTCACCGGCGAGGCGATCAACCTGACCCGCCGCGAGGACGAGGCGTTCTGGGCCTGGGCGATCATCGAGACGCTGCGCCTGTCAGGGGTACGCCTGGAAGAACTGCTGGAGATCACCCACCTGGCGCTGGTGTCCTACCAACTGCCCGGCACCGGTGAAATCGTGCCCCTGCTGCAGATCGTGCCTTCCAAGAGCAACGAAGAACGCCTGCTGCTGGTGGACCCGGAACTCGCCAGCGTCCTGGCCACCATCATCACCCGGCTACGCGCGCGCAACGGCGGCATCGTCCCGCTCGTCGCTCGCTACGACCACCACGAACGCACCACCGGGCCACTCCTCCCGCACCTGTTCCAGCGCGCTCACGGCGCCCGGCGCGAGGTGATCAGCCCCGGCACGGTCTACAAGCTGATCAACACCGCGCTCGCCGCCGCCGGCCTCAAAGACGCCACAGGCCAGCCGCTGGTCTACCGGCCCCACGATTTCCGGAGGTGCTTCACGACGGATGCCGTCACCGGCGGCCTGCCCGTGCACATTGCAGCTCGACTGCTCGGTCACAAGCGCCTGACTACCACGGAAACCTACATGGCCGTCTTCCAGGAAGATCTGATCCGTTCCTACCGGGCGTTCCTCGACACGCGACGGTCCACCCGGCCCGCCGGAGAATACCGCGAGCCCACCGACCAAGAATGGCAAGAATTCCAGCGGCACTTCCAAATGCGCAAGGTGGCATTGGGAACCTGCGGACGCCCTTACGGGTCGTCTTGCCAGCACGAACACGCTTGCCTGCGCTGCGCGATGCTGCGAATTTCGCCGCAGCAGCGCCCCCGTCTCATCGAGATCATCCGCAACCTCCGCGAGCGCATCACCGAAGCCCGGATGAACGGCTGGCCCGGCGAAGTCCAAGGCCTCCAAGTCAGCCTGGAAGCCGCCAAACGCAAACTCGCCAGCCTCGACCGGAGCATCGAACACAACCGCCGCAACGGACCTGCCGACCTCGGCATGCCAATCATCCGCGACCCCCAATGATCGCCGCGACCCCGCTCCGCCAAATCCTCAGAAATATACAGTAAACGGACAAAAATTAATCCGGAAAATGGCCTACGGCGGCGTCTACTCCAATCACGGGGCGATGACGCCGGGGGCCGACGGGGAAACCGCGGACGGCATGTCCGAGGCGGAGATCGACCGGATCACCGGGCTGATGCGGGCCGAGCGCTACCGGTTCACCCCGGCGCGCCGGGTCTGCATCCCGAAGAAGAACGGGCGACTCCGTCCCCTGGGCCTGCCGTCATGGGCGGACAAGCTGGCCGGCGAGGTGGTCCGCCTGCTTCTTGAGGCGTATTACGAGCCGCAGTTCTCCGCTCGCTCGCACGGGTTCCGGAAAGGGCGCGGCTGCCATACCGCTTTGGTGGAGGTGCAGAATACCTGGACCGGGACCGCGTGGTTTATCGAGGGTGATATCTCCGACTGCTTCGGGTCAATTGACCATGAGATCCTTCTCGGGATACTGGCGGAGAAGATCCACGATAACCGGTTTCTCCGGCTGATCCGTAACATGCTTAAAGCCGGATACCTTGAAGACTGGGAATACCATGACACGCTCAGCGGCACCCCGCAGGGCGGGGTGATCACGCCCCCAACGCAATAGATAACTTCTGCTTTGATGTCACGCTGAGCTACCGGCGGCTGGAACGGCCGCGGCGTGTCCCGGCCAGGTAGTGACATGTCGGGTAGTATATTTATGGCATGGCTATCCATGGCCGCGCTGGCGGCGGCGAGCATGCTGAGCGGGTCAACGCGGCCGCGGAGCTGGCCGGCGAGGGGGTGCCGGCGGCCGAGGCGGCCCGGATGCTGGCCGGCCGGCTCGGGTGCTCGCCGCGGCAGGCCCGCCGGTACGTGGATCAGGCCGCGGCATCGGGCCGGATCCCGGTGCCGGAGGCGACCGTGGTGTTCACGGTCAAGGTGCCGGCCCGGCTGGCGGCCGCGGTCCGGGAGCATGCCCGCGTCTCGGGGCGCACGATCTCCGCCGTGGTGGCACAAGCGCTGGAGGAATTTCTCACCCGGGGCCGCAGAAACCATCCTCGCAGGTGAGCGTCCGGCCGGTCGAGGCAGAGTTCGTCTTCGGCCGTCACGCAGCCACGGAATTGTCAGTGGCTTACGCCATACTGGTGCCGCAGCGGCGGGCCCGCATCGCGCGGCCTGGCCAGGAAGGACGGCCGCAGCATGACGAGCGCGGCGATCTACGCCCGGGTGTCCAGTGCCCGGCAGAAGAAGGACGAGACGATCGGGTCGCAGACCGCGGCGCTGCGCGAGCACGCCGCGCAGGCCCGGCTTGACGTCCCCGGAGAGTGGGTGTTCGAGGACGAGGGCCACTCGGGCGCGACGCTGGTCCGCCCGGCCCTGGAGGCGCTGCGGGACCTGGTGGCCCAGGGCTGCGTGGATGTGGTGCTGGTGTATTCCCCGGACCGCCTCGCCCGCAAGTTCGCCTGCCAGGCGCTGCTGCTGGAGGAGTTCGCCCGGGCCGGGGTGCGGGCGGAGTTCGTCAAGGGGCCGCGCGGCGACACCCCGGAGGACCAGCTGCTGGTCCAGTTCCAGGGCATCTTCGCCGGGTACGAGAAGGCGCAGCTGGCCGAGCGGTACCGGCGCGGCAAGGCTCACCGGGCCCGCACCGGGTCGGTGAACGTGCTGTCCGGCGCGCCGTTCGGCTACCGGTACGTCCGCAAGAGCGACCTGTGCGGCGCCGCCTACGAGATCGTCGAGGGTGAGGCGGCGCTGGCGGCGGAGATGTTCCGCCGCTACGCCGACGACGGCGCCTCCATCGCGGACCTGGCCCGCTGGCTGGGCGGCCAGGGCGCGGTGACCCGGACCGGCAAGCGCCGCTGGGACCGGTCGGTGATCTGGGCCATGCTCCGCAACCCCGCCTACGCGGGCACGGCAGTCTTCGGCAAGACCATGACGGTGCAGGAATCCCCCGGGCTGAACCGGGCCGCCCGCCTGCAGGGCCGCTCGGTGCCCCGCGCGGTCAAGACCGTGGACCGGCCCCGCGACCAATGGCTGGAGATCGCCGTCCCGGCCATCGTGACCGCCGAGAGCTTCGCCCGGGTCCGGCAGCGGCTGGAGGACAACAAGCGGTTCGCCGCCCGCAACACCAAGGTCCCGTCCCTGCTGCAGGGCCTGGCCGCCTGCTCGGCCTGCGGATACGGCTACTACCGCACCTCGGCCCGGACCACCAGCCGCAAGATCTGCTACTACCGGTGCCTGGGCAGCGATGACTACCGGTACGAAGGCGGCCGGGTCTGCGGCAACCAGCCGGTCCGCGCCGACTACCTCGATCAGGTCGTGAGGGACCACATCACCGGCCTGCTCGCCGACCCGGCGCTGATCCGCGCCGAGATCAGCAAGCGCCTGGACGCCGCCCGCACCTCCGACCCGGTCACCAGCCAGCGCACCCGGCTGCAGGCCGCGCTGGC
>JBKQQQ010000007.1:0-28251 GCA_052144275.1 Streptosporangiaceae bacterium | reverse complement strand
GGCTGACCTGCGGCACGAAGCCGAGCACGTGCGGGACGATCGCGAGCAGCGACTCGGGCGATCCGGCCCGGACCTGCACCGGGTCCGCCAGCAGGGCGTCCGGGGCCTGAGGGCTGACCGGCGTCTGCGGGCTGACTGGCGTCTGCGGGCTGATTGGGCTCAGAGGGCTGGCCGGGCTCAGCGGGCTGGCCGGAGCCTGGGGAGTTGGCGAGGGCTCGGAGCGGTGCGGGGTGTCGTCACCCGCGGTAAGCGTTTGTGTCATATGGCCAGCGTGCGTTCCGGCGAATGTCACCGCCTTGCTAACTGGGGGCCTGTGGATAACTTGGAGTTATCCACAGGCTGACCGAAGGGCGGTTTGACACGGACGACTAGTACGCCCGCGGTGTACGGTCGTTAAGCCGCGTTACCGGAGGTTCAGTCCGGATAGCGCGGAAATTTTCGGCTACGCGGAACATTCGGGGGCTATCGAGGCTGTCGCGCATCTCTTCTGTCGTGCGCGTCAAGCCCCGATCGCGCCGCAGGCGTAGTCCTGACCCCGGGCCTGGCAGCAACGATGGAACATCGATGCTGCCAGGCCAGCAACGATGTTCCATCGTGGTCGTTACTGCTGCGGGCGGGGGGCAGACTTCGGGTTGCGGGGCGGGCTCACGGGGCACGCGGGAAAGCGGTGGCGGGCACAGGCCGGGGGCGCGGGCACGGTGCGGGCGGAAGCGCGGAGTGGGCCGGGACCAGCTGCGCGACAGCCTCTATCGTCCCCCAGAATTTCCGCATAGCCCGGAATTTCCAAGACCTTTCCGGTGGCGGCCGCACCACGGTGCACTTGGGCATCACAGCACGCACAGGTGCCACCACGCGCGGATGGGACCGAAGCGCACGGCTAGGGCGATCCCCCGTTAAGACCATCAGTCACCTGGGTCGTTCGGCGAACAACCATTAAGGTGACCGGTAGCGGCGCTACGGACACCTGTGGGAGGTCCCTGGTGACTGAGGGGAACGGGCACATCATCGACCCGGTTGGCGACGCTCGCCGGGCCCTGCAGGCGGTCGTGGCCGAGCACGGGCCGGAGGCCCTGTCGAACGCGGTCATCATGGACGGCATGTGCCAGGCTCGGCTGAGCAACCTGCCCGGCGAGGCCACCCTCATCGGCAGCGCAGCCCGGACCGACGTGCCGACGCTGCTCCAGGACCTGATCCCCCGGCTGGGCAACTACGGCGCGATCCAGTCCGCCGCCGCAACCCTGGCGGAGGCGCACGGGCTGGACACCGCCGCGTGCGTGTGGGTGGTACGCGAGTTCGCGCGCGCTCTCGGCCTGATCGCGTCGGGCGGAACCCAGCCGGCCGCCCGCATTGGCCCAGGCGGGGGCACCGGTCAGGGCACCGCGCCGCCGCCCGGGCCAGCCGGGCCGCCGCCACCCGGGGCTGCCGCGCCGCCCCCTTCCGCACCCGGGGCAGCCGCGCCGCCCCCTTCCGCGGCCGGGGCAGCCGCGCCGTCTCCTTCCGCCGCCGCGGCATCCGGAGGCGGAAGCGTGGGCGCTGGCAGCGAGGCGGCCGGGAGTGGGCTTGCGGCGGGGGCCGGCGCTGCGGGCATGAGCGCGGCTGGGGTGCCAGGCGGGCCAGGCGGGCCTGGAGTGCCAGGGGGGCCTGGGATGCCGGGGGGCGCGGGGGGACTGCCGCCGCGACGGCCGTCATCCGGGAGGCGGCTGCTGAGCCGTAACACGGTCGGCATCGCCGCGGCGATCGCGCTGGTGGCCGGGTATCTGGGGGTCGCGGCGGTGGCGCACCTGAGCCCGTTTCCCGCCAAGACGGTCGCGGCCACCTCGTCGGCGCCCCCGAGCGCGGGAAACAACAGTCCGAGCCCGGATGGGTCACCCGATCCGGCTCCCGACCCGGACCCGAGCCCTACGTCGGACTACCAGATCTTGCTGAGCAAGGTGCCGAACGCGGTCCGGGCCGCGGGTACCTGTTACAACTACGGCACGCCGGTCGGCGCGATCGCGGTCAGCGAGTGCACTGGCCTGCATGGCCTGGCCGCCGGGACCATCTTCTACTACCTGTTCTCCGACTCGGCCGCGCTCTCCAACGGGTTCACTACCTTCCTGAAGAACGAGAAGTTCACGAGACAGTCCGAGTGCACGAGCAACAATGACTTCGTCAGCTTCATCGCCGAGTGCGAGTCGGGCTTCACCAGCACATCACCGAACATGACCGGCAGCATTGCCGAGTACGCCAATAAAGACAACGACCCCATCATCGTCAGCACCGACAATCAGCAGCAGGTCATGGCGGTCATGGTCGGCACGAACGACGGTGACCTGCTGGCGTACTGGAAGCAGCTGCAGTGGGTGGTTGCGTAGGCGGCGGTCACGCCTGGCCGGGCGGTTTGGTGTTGCTCCCGGTCCCTGTCCCTGTCCCTGTCCCGGTGACGATCCGCCATATGCCCCAGGCGGCGGCGACCAGACCACCGATCACGATGATGGACACGTGGCCGACGGCGCCGATGATCAGGAGCAAGATCCCGAGGCCCAGTGTGATGGCACCGGCGACCGGTCCCGGCTGCGGTTTCGTGGCCGACGCAGGCGGCGCTGACGCCGACGGTCCCGGCACGGGTGCTCCCGGCCCGTGGGACACGGACCCGGGCGGCACTGGCCCGTGGGGCACGGACCCGGGGGATCCAGGCGCAGGTGGCGCGGATCCGTAGGGCACTGGCCCGGGCCGGGCCGGGGCGGACGCTGAACCCGGTGCGGACCCGGACCACCACATGGTCGCGCCCGGGGGCGCCATCGTCTGGCTCAGCTGCGGCATCGGCCCGGTACCCGCCAGGCCGAGCGGCGCGGACAGCGGAGGCGGGGCCGGCAGCGAACCCGCCGCAATCCTCGCGGTCTCGGCCTGCGCCGCCGCCGTGGCCGCGGCTGGCGTCGCGGGCGTGGCTGGCGGGGTCCCCTGGGGCCGGGGCCGCGAAGCCGGGCCGTCCGCCGCGGAACCAGCCACAGGGGAACCTGCGGCCCCGGAACCAGCGACGGCGGAACCTGTGACGGGGGAACCTGCGGCCGCCACGGGCTTTTTCTCCCACCAGCGCTGCTCGGCCGGGATCGGCTGCCGCGCCGGGGTCACGGCCTGCTGGTCCAGGGTCATCTCCAGGCTCTTGGTGGACACCCAGTCCAGATCGCAGCATTCCTGCAGCCGCCGGACGAGCTCGTCGACCTGCGGGTCCCCCATCGCGGCCAACTGCTTCCAGGGCTCGGTCTTGAACGGGGGGAAGAAGTCGTTCTTGGCGAACAGCAGGTTCTTGGAGTTGTAGAGCGCCAGCCAGAGCGCGGGATCCTTGCCGAGCGCGACGAGAGACAGGTAAATGACCAGGGCGGAGAAGGTGTCGAGCCAGCGGTTCCAGCCGTGCTGCAAAGGGTGCTGGTAGTTCGGGTGGCCGAACTCCGTGGGCGGGGATTGCCCCGCTAGCTGCGGAATCCACACCCCGTCGAAGTCGACCAGGCGAAGCCGCCCATCCTGGTCGACCATGACGTTGCCGTGCTGCAGGTCGCCGTGCGCGAACTCGCTGCTCTGCATCAGCCCGACCAGGGCCCGCCACTTGGCGGCCAGCGTGGTCAGGGCGGCGGTGTTGGAGCTCGCCACCAGGAAGTCCACGTACTCATTCAGCGTCCGGCCGTCGATCCAGTCCATGGTCAGCACCGGCCAGGTCGCCCGGTTGACCTGGATGGCCCCGTCGAGCCACGTGGCGCCCGACACGTACGGGCTCAGGTCGTTCGCGGCCAGGTAGGCATCCAGCGCACTGTAGCGGTCCCGGCTGGAGGCGTCGTTCCTGATGTAGCAGCGCAGCGCCTGGGGCTGGCCTTCTACCGAGGCCTGGAACACCACGGCGCTGCTGCCCCGGGCCAGCGTGGGCCCGAGGCTGTCCCAGACGAACTCGGCCGCCTGCAGCTTCGGCACGGTGAACACCCGGGCCGGCGCCTGCACCGCCTTGTAATAGTCGCCCGCGGCCGGATAGGCGGTCAACGGCAGGCCAGCAGGAAGGCGGGCTGGCCGGCCAGCATCCGCAGGCGCATGAGCGTCACGTCGTCGTTCTTCATCCTCTTGGTGCTGTTCTGCTCTCTTCGTTGATCCTCGACCAGGCGGGCGAACACATCGGGATGCGCCAGCGTGGCCAGGGTGTCCCAGACCTTGGCCTCGTCGCGCTCGATGGTGCGCAGGATCCATTGCGCCATCGCGTCGGTGGCCGCGAACAGGAAATCGCCGGCCTCGAGAACCCCGCCGCCGGTCAGCAGGCGTTCGGTCATCCGGTCCAGGCTGGCGCGCGAGGTGTGCACGCCGTCGGGCAGGGTGCCGAAGTCGTCCGGTCCCATCGGCGGGAACACGGCGATCATGCGGCCCGCCCGGACGTGGAAGAGCACCGTGTCGCCGAGCGCGACGGCTCGCCAGTAGGGTTCCGGGCCGTCAAGTGAGTAGATCTCGAAGCCGAGCAGGGTCGCGAACGAGCCGACCTCGGTGAACTTGCGCTCCTCGATGATGCTGTCGAAGACCCGCACGTCAGCGGCCCACTGGTCCTGCATCTCGGCAAACCAGGCCCGCATGGCGGCCGGCTCGAGCCGGGGCCCTGCCGCGCCCCCGGGCTGCGGCGCGAACGACCGCACCAGCTGGTCCACCCAGCGCACCGGGTCATAGGCCCCGGTGGCGCCGTCGAGCACGACGAACCGGGCTCGCCGCGGGGTCGCGGTCCCGTCATCCACGACGCCGCCGCTCGCGCCGTCCTGCCATTCGCCGGGCGCGTTGCCGTCCTTGGGCTCGCTGAAGGTGACCATCTGGATCTGCATCGGCGTGCCAGCTCAGTCCCGCACGTCGACCTTGGTGCCGACCTCAAGGAACCTGACCAGCATCGTGGCGTCGGCGTTGAAGCCGAACCCGCGCGCCCCGGGTTCCACCATCGTGCCGGTGCCCTGTGCGTTGGCGATCATCGGCGGGGGCAGCGGGCTGCTGATGCGGAACAGCGAGGGACCCGGCTCGGGCAGGCCGTAGTCCGTGGCCGGGAACAGCACGCCGTTGGAGGCCATCGGGGACAGGAAGATGTTGAAGAACAGCGCAGGCCCGTCGCTGGTCTGGATGTTGGTCAGCCGCTGCGCCCACTCGTCCAGGCTGGCGCCCTCGTACGGGCTGTCGGTCACCATGCCGTCTGTGATGTTGATGATGATCGGCGGGAAGGAGTCGGGATGCGCGCTCGCCCACTCATAGACGTGGGCACCCGCCACCGCGACCGCCTGGCACATCGGGGTCCGGTAGCCGTGCACCGGCTCGACCCAGACCGGCACCCGGCTCGGCGGCGCGCCGATGTCCACCGATGGCGTCTCCCGGACCGCGATCGGGTTGTCCCGCAGATCGGGCAGCGCCACCAACGGCTGGCCAGCCAGCTTGCCGCCGAAGGCCGGCTCGACGCCCTCGCCGCCGGCCACCGGGCGGATGCCGTAGCCGAAGATGCCGACGTCGAAATAGTGACGCGCCTTCCCCGGCTCGCCCTGCGACGTGAAAAGCAATTCAAGCAAGACCTCATTGAGCACCCGGGCCGCTCCCTGAGCCAGGGTTTCATGACTGTTTACCCAGGTTGACTTCATGGAATCGGAGCGGTCGAGCAAGAAAACCACGCAGCCAGGATCTCTCCGGCTAATGTCCCTTTCATACATAAAACACCCTCCGTTGCTTACCGGCGAAAACGGCGAAAACGGACCTGGGCCCCGTCAGGGAGCAGGCGGCCGTGACCTCATATCACTCCCTTCGCCCCCTGGGCATGACCCGAACCGGCGGCCACGGTGTACCAGGCTGCCAGGTCCAGGTGTACTCACAGGCCTCACAGCGGAAATCCCAGGCTCTCCTGGCCCGCCGGATGTCGAGCCGGAACGCGCCGCAGCGCGGGCACTGCGCGATAAACGTGGACGCCAGGTAGGTGGACAGGTCCGGGGCGGGCGCCCGCTTGGCGCCTGGACTCGGCGGGGGCGGCGCCGTCTGAGCCGAGTCCCACCAGGGCGCATCCGGCGGCTCCGCGTTTCCCGGCTGCGGCGGAAGCGGCAGCAACTGGACCACGGTCTGGTGCCCGGCCGGCGGGCCGCCGCGGGCCTGCCCGTCGGTTTCGGTCGGCACCGGGACGGTCGGGTCGGAGGCCGGCGAAGCGAAAGCAGCGGGAGGGACGGCCTGGGCGCCCGGGGCCGTAGGATCCGCCCAGGAGGGCTGGGCGGCCTGGGCTGGAGGGGCACTCCGGGCGGCATGCAGGGGCTGGGGGGCCTGGGCGGGCCCGCCGGCCCTGAGCTCGGGCGGCCGCGCGGGCGACCGGAACACGGCCAGGACCGCGATGCCGCCGACGACGACGGAAACGATCACCGCGATGGTGAGCGAGGCATGCACCAGGGTGGCGGCGGCCAGGCCGCCGATCAGCGCCGCGGCGATCACCAGCAGCGCCCAGCCCAGCTGGGCCGGGCCAACCAGGGCCGGGCCGGCCGGGGATGAGCCTGCCGGGGATGAGCCTGCCGGGGATGAGCCGGCCGGGGATGAGCCTGCCGGGGATGAGCCGGCCGGCTGCTGGCCCTGCCTGGGGCCGGGTCCGGGGCCCTGTTGGGGGCCCGGTCCGGGGCCCTGCCTGCGCCGGCCGTGGGAGCTCACTGGCCGGCCTGCGGGAGCTGAGGGGTGAGGCGGAACGTCACCAGCGCCGAACCCGTCCTGACATCGGCTGCCGAGCAGATCCAGCCCGCCAGCGCATGCGTGGTCCGGACCGCGCTGCCCCAGCCGATCGGCGGGTCGACGCACACCTGGTACTGCCCGGCGGGTACGTTCGCGGCGAACTCCAGGGCCGAGTTCAGGACGCCCGACACGACGCTGGTCAGCGTCCCGTCCGCCAGCACGTTCACCTGGCTACCGGAAACGCTCAGGCCGTTGGTGCTCTCTTCGGTCACCTTGACGGTGAGCTTGTGCGCGGGTCCCTTGGTGGCCGATGCGCTGGTGCTGGCGCTGGCACTCGGCGTGGTCCCGTGCGCGGGTCCGGACGGCGTCGATGCGTGGCCGGTGAACCCGCCGATGACCAGCACCGCGACGAACGCGGCGGCTTGCGCGAACAGCGGCGCGGCAAGCGTCCTGCGGTCAAGCATGACCACCGGAGGAATCCCCTCCTCTCACGTCTCGGGCGTTACTACCCTGTCACGGACCTGGCGCTACTGCTCCCACCATGGCTTGCGCCGGGACATGGTGGGCTGCGCCGCGGTGGGCTGGGTGGCGGCGCTGTGCGGTGCGGCGGCGTGCGGTGCGGTGATGTCCGGCGGCGCGGTCGAGGCGTGGGCCGGCTGCGGAGGCTGCGGGACGGGCCCGGCGCCGCCCGCGGGCGCGTGCTGCCACCAGGCCTCCGCGGGCGGCCTCGCTGGCGGGCCGTAACCCGCCGGGGCACCGGAGCCAGCCGGAGGGCCGTAACCTGCGGGGGCACCGTAACCCGCCGGGGCACCGTGACCCGCTGAGGCGCCGTAACTAGGCTGGGCGGGGTGAGCGGCCGGGGGCACCTGCCCAGCCGGGCCTGCGGCCCAGTGCCCAGGGGAGCCGGGCGGGGGCGACGCGAGGTCCGAGGACGAGGCGAGCGCCTGCTGCGGCAGCCAGGCGCCGGCCCGGGCGTAGCC
The DNA here is from genome assembly GCA_052144275.1 of Streptosporangiaceae bacterium. Taxonomy (GTDB): domain Bacteria; phylum Actinomycetota; class Actinomycetes; order Streptosporangiales; family Streptosporangiaceae; genus Palsa-504. The sequence continues at coordinate 20,599 of JBKQQQ010000007.1, read as the reverse complement.
GAGGAACAGGAGCACGCTGATCACCGTGATCAGGCCCCAGGTGGGATGGGCGTTGATCGGGTTCCAGTCGTTGAGGCCGTGCAGGACGGCCGCGATGGCGATCCCGACGAAGCCGACCGAGTACTTCCGGACCGGGCCGGTGATGGCCAGGCCGATGAAGTACCCGGTGATGCCGGCCCACATGGCGTGGTCGATCGGGTCGGTGAGGAACCGCCAGATGTACTGGATGGTCAGGTCCTGCAGGTCCAGGCCGTTGACGTTGCCCGACAGCGAGCCGAGGACGTTGGTGAAGTAGTGCACGGCCTCGGCCGCGCCGAACACCAGCCCGCTCACCGCGCCGAGGAACAGGTAGTCCCTGGGCGTCTGGGTGTGCCACTCCCGCCGCCAGATCCACGCCACCGCCACGATCGGGATGGCCTTGGCCAGCTCTTCCGGGATGCCGATGGTGAAGACGTCGAGCAGGCTGCCGGTGCTGCTGTGCAGCTGGGTCTCCAGGAAGATCGCGGTGGGCGCCTGCGTCACGATGCCGATCACCGCGATGGCGGCCAGCATGGCCCGGTGGACGTGCTGCGGGCGGACGATGACGCCGAGCAGCAGCAGCCAGGCCACGGCGAAGTAGGCCGCGAAGATCCAGGCGGTGACGTGGAGCTTGGCTTCGGTCGGGTTGTTCAGCAGGACCAGCGCGATGGGCGGCACGCAGACCAGGGCGACCAGCAGCAGCACCGGCCAGCTGCGCAGCGCCGGGTCGCGGGCCCAGTGGCGCACCGGCACCAGCGTGGAGAAGGAATACGAGGGAAATTGCCCGCCGGGCGGCCGGCCGGAATTAGGAACGTAGCCCCCACCCATGATGCCTACCCTTCCGCGCACGCGACAGAATAGGCCGCTGGGCCAGCGTCCCGCCTCCCCCAGCTGCCCATAAGTCGCCCGGTTCACGGCGCGCCTGTTCCGAACGCCAATCCTAAGCTAGCCGCGCTGGCTTGCACTAGAGATCGCTTTTACGGGCCATCACGGGAAGGTCCTGATTTAGTCGCCGATTACCACCCGGTTGGTCAGCGTGCCGATGCTCTCGATCGTGACGGAAACCTCGTCGCCGTCGGTCAGCGGTCCCACCCCGGCCGGCGTCCCGGTCAGCAGGACGTCCCCCGGCAGGAGCGTCATCACCTGGCTGACGTAGGCGATCAGGGAGGGCACGTCCCAGCGCAGTTCGGACGTGCGGGCCTGCTGCCTGACGTCGCCGTTGACCGTCGTGGTGAGCTCGAGGTCGGCGGGGTTCGTCCCGGTCTCCATCCACGGCCCGAGCGGGCAGAACGTGTCGAATCCCTTGGCCCGGGTCCACTGCCCGTCCCTGGCCTGCAGGTCCCGCGCGGTGACGTCGTTGGCGCAGGTGTAGCCGAACACCACTTCCTCGGCCCGCTCCCGCGGCACCCCGCGGCAGAGCCTGCCGATGATGACCGCGAGCTCACCCTCGAATTCGACCCGTTCGGTGAGCTTCACCGGGTACTTGATCGCGTCCCCCGGCCCGGTCACCGACGTCGACGGCTTGAGGAAGATCACCGGCTCGGCCGGCGGCTCGCCGTTCATCTCCCGCGCGTGCGACGCGTAGTTACGGCCCGCGGCCACCACCTTGCTCGGCAGCACCGGAGCCAGCAGCCTGACCTCGGCCAGCGGATACCTGTTCCCGGTCAGCCGGACTCCGCCCGGATCGACGCCGAACGGGTGCCCGTACAGCTCCGCGATCGTCAATCTCGGTCGCGGCGCGGTCCCCCGGCCGCTGTCTGGCTCGCCCTCGACCACGCCGTACGCGACCCCGTCGCCCTTGGCGAATCTCGCGATACGCACGCCACTCCCTAGTGTCTATGCCTCACGGCTCAACCCCGGCGTTACTGCTGGTAGCCTTCGACCTCGCTGACCGGCCGCGGCGCCGCCTCGTCCGGATTCTCCCCGAACTCGCGGCGGGCCCGCCGCTGCCGCAGCAGGTCCCAGCACTGATCCAGCGCCTCCTCGGCGGACCGCAGCCGCTCCCGCTCCTCCGGAGCGCTCAGCTGGCCGGCCGCGAACTGCTGGCGGAGCTTGTGCTCGGTCTCGATCAGCTCGTCGATGTGAGCCATGATCTCCTTGTCGTCCATGCCCCTACCGTAAGTCCCTGGCCGTCCCGCTGCGGCCCTGGGGCGGTTAATTGGCCCGAACGAGCCGGGTGCATGCTCTCCCGCCAAGCATCACGATACCGGGGCGAAACGGACATCTTGACCGGTCCCTGTCGGTCCCGCGTTGGTCAGCCAGTAGATGGCGGCGTTGGTCACGACGTGCTCGTCGCTGGTGCCGGACAGCAGCTGGGCGCTCCAGGTAACTGCACACGATAACGGGTTCTGGCCTAGCTGGGCTCGCGGCCGGAGCGGAGGAGGGAGTAGGTGACGGCTTCCTCCAGGGCGTGCCAGGAGGCGGCGATGATGTTCTCGTCCACGCCGACCGTGCTCCAGGTGTCGCCGGTGCCGTCGTCGGACTCGATGAGCACGCGGGTCACCGCGCCGGTGCCGTGCGTGCCGGCCAGGATGCGCACCTTGTAGTCGGTCAGCTCGAGGGCGGCCAGCTCCGGGTAGATCTGCTCGAGCGCCGCGCGCAGCGCCTTGTCCAGCGCGTTCACCGGGCCGTTGCCCTCGCCCACCGCGACCAGCCGCTCCCCCTTGGCGGTCAGCCTGACGGTGGCCTCGCTGGTCATCCGGCCGTCCGGGTGGCGCTCGACGATGACCCGCCAGGACTCGACCGAGAAGTACTCGTGCCGCTGGCCGAGCTCGTCGCGGAGCAGCAGCTCGAAGCTTGCATCAGCGGCTTCGAACGTATAGCCGCGGGCCTCAAGGTCCTTCACCCGGTCGGTGACCCGGCCGATCGCGGCCTTGTCGTCGGACAGGTCGTAGCCGAGCTCGCGGCCCTTCAGCTCCACCGACGCGCGGCCCGCCATGTCCGAGACCAGCATCCGCATGTCGTTGCCGACCAGGGCGGGGTCGATGTGCTGGTAGAGCATCGGGTCGACCTTGACCGCCGAGGCGTGCAGGCCGGCCTTGTGCGCGAACGCGGACAGCCCCACGTACGGCTGGTGGGTGTCCGGCGCGACGTTGGTGACCTCGCTGATCGCGTGCGCGATCCGGGTCATCTCCTTGATGCCGTCGCCGGCCAGCACGGGGCGGCCCTTCTTCAGCTGCAGGCCGGCCACCACGCTGAACAGGTTGGCGTTGCCCGCCCGCTCGCCGTACCCGTTGGCCGTGCCCTGGACGTGGGTGACGCCCGCGTCCACGGCGACCAGGGTGTTGGCGACGCCGCAGGCGGTGTCGTCGTGGCAGTGGATGCCGAGCCGGGAACCGGTGGCGTCGGCGACGGCGCGGACCGTGTCACCCAGTTCGTTCGGCATCATGCCGCCGTTGGTGTCGCACAGGGCGACGAGGCCGGCGCCGGCTCCGGCCGCGGTTCGCACCACTTCGAGGGCGTAGGCCGGGTTGGACCGGTAGCCGTCGAAGAAGTGCTCGGCGTCGAGGAACACCCGCTGGCCGTGCTCGCGGAGGTGGGTGATCGTGTCCGCGATCATGGCCAGGTTCTCTTCCAGGGTGGTCCGCAGGGCGAGCAGGACGTGCCGGTCGTGACTCTTGGCGACAAGGGTCACGACCGGCGCGCCCGATTCGCGCAGCGCGGCGACCAGGGGGTCGTCGGCCGCCTTGACGCCGGGCCGGCGGGTCGCGCCGAACGCGGCGAGCTGCGCGTGCTTGAAGTCGAGTTCGGTCTGTGCGCGGCGGAAGAACTCGGTGTCCTTCGGGATCGCGCCGGGCCAGCCGCCCTCAATGAACCCGACGCCGAGTTCGTCTAGCTGCCGCGCGATGACGAGCTTGTCGGCGACGGACAGGGTGAGGCCCTCCTGCTGCGCGCCATCTCGCAGGGTCGTGTCGTAGACGTGAAAGGTGTCGTCGAGCATCGGATTCTCTCCCGAGATTGTCTGTTTTCGTCAGGCCACGTGGCGCAAAACAAAAGACCCCTCGCGAGTACGCGAGAGGTCTGCGCGCCGACGTCCCGGGGCTTTATGGTGTCCCGGGCCTTAGGACTGCTGTCCTAGGGGCCGACGCGCCAGCCGATAATGATGCGGCCTGACGTCACGGTGACAGTTAACCACACCCGTTCGGCCTGTCGCTCTTCTATCTCACCATCCGAGACGCGAGTCTTTTCACGATCGTGACCAGAAATGGGCGGTATGCGCCCGAAACTGGCCCCGATCATGGAGCTGCCGGCGGGCTCAGCAGACTTTGTGGATCCAGTTGAAGGGGTCGGGGTGGCCGCCGTAGTGGATGCCGATCAGCTCTTCGCGCAGGCGCATGGTCACCGGGCCGGGCTCGCCGTCCGCGACGAGGAACTCCGCGGACTCGCCCTTGACCCGGCCCACCGGGGTGATCACAGCCGCGGTCCCGCAGGCGAACACCTCGGTCAGCTCGCCCGACGCGCACTCCGCCTGCCACTGGTCGGTGGTGATCCGTTCCTCGACCGCCTTGACGCCGAGTTCCGGCGCCAGCTTGAGCAGCGAGTCACGGGTGATCCCCGGCAGCAGCGTCCCGGTCAGCGGCGGCGTCGTGATCAGCGGCGCCCCCCCACTGGCCGACCCGCGGACGAAGAACAGGTTCATCCCGCCCATCTCCTCGACCCAGCGGTGCTCCGCGGCGTCCAGCCAGACCACCTGGTCACAGCCCCGGTCCACGGCCTGCTGCTGGGCCACGAAGGCGGCCGCGTAGTTGCCGCCCGTCTTGACCGCGCCGGTGCCGCCGGGCGCCGCCCGGGTGTACTGCTCCGACAGCCACACGGTGACCGGCTTGACCCCGCCGCTGAAGTAGGACGCGGCCGGCGAGGCGATGACGCAGAACAGGTACTCGCTCGACGGGTGGTTGACGCCGAGCCCGCGCTGGGTGGCGATCATGAACGGCCGCAGGTACAGGCTGTTCCCCTCGCCGGATGGCACCCACTCGCGGTCCTGAGCGACCAGCAGCTCGAGCGCCCGGATGAAGGTCTCCTCGGGCAGGTCCGGCATCGCCATCCGGCGTGCGCTGGAGTTGAACCGGGCCGCGTTGGCGTCCGGCCTGAACATGGCGATCGAGCCGTTGTCCTGGCGGTACGCCTTCAGGCCCTCGAAGAACTCCTGGGAGTAGTGGAACACCGAGGTGGCCGGGTCCAGGGTGAACGGGCCGTACGCCTCGAGGCGCCCGTCGTGCCAGCCGCGTTCGGCGGACCAGCGCAGCGTGATCATGTGGTCGGTGAAGAGCTGGCCGAACCCGGGCGACCGCAGCATCGCCTCGCGCTCGGCGTCAGGCACCGGATGCCCGGAGGGGCGGATATCAAAATCAATCATGATGGAACTTCCTCCTCGCCCGCGCGGGCAGGACATCAACACTAGCTGGTGAAACCAGGGTCTCACCTATCTTGGGTGCGCTGCGGGCCTGCCTGGCGGGGTCGCCTGCCGGGGTGGCCCGGCAGGCGTGTACGCCGGCCGGCTAGCCGGCTACTCGCTCGGCGATGTCGTCGCCGGTTTCCACGGTGGTGCGCGCCGCCCAGGCGCCCTGGCGCTCGACCAGGTCTTCGGCGACCGCCTGCTCGATCCTCGCGGCCTCGGCGGCCAGCCCCAGGTGCTCGCAGAGCATGGCGGCGGACAAGATGGCCGCCGTCGGGTCGGCCTTGCTCTGGCAGGCGATGTCCGGCGCGCTGCCGTGAACCGGCTCGAACATGCTGGGCGTGGTCCCCTCGGGGTTGATGTTGCCGCTCGCGGCCAGCCCGATCCCGCCCGCCACCGCGGCGCCCAGGTCGGTGAGGATGTCGCCGAAGAGGTTGTCGGTGACGATGACGTCGAACCGCTCCGGCTGCGAGACGAAGAACATCGACGCGGCGTCGACGTGGCAGTAGTCCACCGACACGTCGGCGAACTCCTTGGCCAGCCCGTCCACGGTCCGCTGCCACAGGTCGCCGGCGTAGGTGAGGACGTTCGTCTTGTGCACGAGCGTCAGCTTCCTGCGCGGCCTGGCCATGGCCCGGTTGAACGCGTACCGCGCCACCCGCTGCACGCCGAACGCCGTGTTGAGGCTCTCCTGGGTGGCGATCTCCGCGGGCGTGCCCTTGCGCATGACGCCGCCGGCGCCGGTGTAGGGACCCTCGGTGCCCTCGCGGACCACCACCATGTCGACCGACTCCGGGCGGGCGCTGGCCAGCGGTGTCGTGACGCCCGGATAGAGTCGCACCGGCCTGAGGTTGACGTAGTGGTCGAGCTCGAAGCGGAGCCGCAGCAGCAGGCCGCGCTCGAGCACCCCGCTGGGCACGCTCGGGTCGCCGACCGCGCCGAGCAGGATCGCGTCGTGACCTTTGATCTCCTCGAGCACCGCGTCGGGAAGCGTCTCCCCGGTACGGTGCCAGCGCCGCGCGCCGAGATCGTAACTGGTCTCCTCGATGGTGACCCCGGAAACCGCCGCCCGCAGCACCTTGAGCGCCTCGGCGACCACTTCGGGACCGATTCCGTCGCCGCCGACGACGGCAAGCCTGATAGTTCGTGAACCCATGCCAGAACCTTACTGGCGGGTCCGGCCCGTCGTGGCCCGTGTTGCGGCCCGGGCCGGGGGCGGGGCGGCCATGGCCACCGCGTCGCCGCCGTTGTCGCGCCGGTCGAGGGCGACCTGGACGGCCCGGACCGGGGCGGTCTCGGGGCGGGGCTTCACGGACGGGGCCCTCCGGGAGCGGAGGGGGCTGGGGGGATAGTCCCCCTGGTTAGCAGAGTCCCAGGGATACATGTCGTACATGAGCGCGCTCCTGATCGTGAGCCAGAACGGTCTGACGGCCAGCGGCCATCCCCGCAGCGGGTCGCCGGCCTACCTGGATCAGGTGCTTTGGAACCCGCTGCGGCTGGCTACAAGTACGAAGCGCCGCATAGTGACTGCCACATTACCCGGACCCCGGCGGCTCCGGAGCGGCCTCAAGACACCCGTCTCAGCATACGAGACACTATTTTTAAGTCCTAACGTCCCGGCGCGAGGTTTACCTGCGGGCCACCAGGGGTTGCGGGCCCGGCGCCGGGTTCCGCGCATGACCCCCGGCGGCGCCGCTTCGGGCGGGATGCGGACGCGCCAGTCTCGGCGCGACGACGGGTCCTGGTCTCCGTGATGGTCACTGCCATCACGGTCCGCTACCCCGCCCGGAGCGATGAAACCGCTGGCGGAGGACTTATTCGTCCGCGTCGAGCCAGGACATCAGCGGCCGCAGCCGGGCGCCGACCTGCTCGATCTGCTCGGCGTGCTCGGCCTCGCGGCGCTTGAGGAAGTTCGGCTTGCCCGCGTCGAACTCCTCGACAAGCTCGCGGGCGAACGAGCCGTCCTGGATCTCGCCCAGGATGCGGCGCATCTCCTCGCGGGTCTGCTCGTTGATCAGCCGCGGGCCGCGGGTGTAGCCGCCGTACTCGGCGGTGTCAGACACCGACCAGTACATCTTGGAGATGCCGCCCTCGTACATCAGGTCCACGATCAGCTTCATCTCGTGCAGGCACTCGAAGTAGGCGGACTCCGGCTGGTAGCCGGCCTCGACCAGGGTCGCGAAGCCCGCCTTGATCAGTTCGGCGACGCCGCCGCACAGCACCGTCTGCTCGCCGAACAGGTCGGTCTCGGTCTCCTCAGTGAAGGTGCTCTTCAGCGCGCCCGCGCGGGTGCCGCCGATCGCCTTGGCGTAGGCCAGGGTGAGCGGCCACGCGTTGCCGGTCGCGTCCCGCTCGACGCAGACGAGCACGGGCACGCCGCGCCCCTGCGCGAACTGGCGCCGCACCAGGTGGCCGGGGGCCTTGGGCGCGACCATGCAGACGTCCACGCCGTCCGGCGGGGTGATGAGGTCGTACCGGATGTTCAGGCCGTGGGCGAAGAACAGCGCGTCGCCCTCCACCAGCGAGGGCGCGATCGCCGACGCGTAGAGCTCCCGCTGCAGGTGGTCCGGGACCAGGACCATGACCAGGTCCGACTCCTCGCACGCCTCGGCGGGCGTGGTGACCCGCAGGCCGTCGTTGGCGGCCTTCTCCCTGCTCTTGGAGCCCTCAGGCAGCCCGACGCGCACGTCCACGCCGGAATCGCGGAGCGAGAGCGCGTGGGCGTGTCCCTGGCTGCCGTACCCGAGGACGGCGACATGCCTGCGCTGGATGACGGAAAGGTCGGCGCTGTCGTCGTAGAAAATCTCTGCCACTGAATGGGCCTTTCTCTGTTGTAGTCCTTAAGAATCTAGGCGCTGCGCTCGACGGGCCGCAGCGCGCGATCGGTGATCGAGCGGCCGCCGCGGCCGATGGCCACCATCCCCGACTGCACGAGCTCCTTGATCCCGAACGGCTCGAGCACCCTGATCAGCGCGTCGAGCTTCTCCCGGTTCCCGGTCGCCTCCACGGTGATCACGTCGAGCGCGACGTCCACCACCTTGGCGCGGAACAGGTTGACCGCCTCGAGCACCCGCGACCGGCTCTCCGCGTCGGCCCGGACCTTGATCAGGATCAGCTCGCGCTGCACCGTGGAGCCCGGCTCGAGCTCGACGATCTTCAGCACGTTGATCAGCTTGTTCAGCTGCTTGGTCACCTGCTCGAGCGGGTGCTCTTCGCAGTTGACCACGATCGTGATCCGGGAGATCTCCTCGTGCTCGGTGGGCCCGACCGCGAGGGAATCGATGTTGAAGTTGCGGCGCGCGAACAGCCCCGCGATCCTGACCAGGACGCCCGGCTTGTTCTCCACGAGCACGGACAGCGTATGGCGGGTCATTCGGTCGAACCTCCCCAGTCGGGCGCCAGGCCGCGCGCGAACTTGATGTCGTTGTTGCTGGTGCCGGCCGCGACCATGGGCCAGACCATGGCGTCCCTGTGCACGATGAAGTCGACCACGACCGGGCGGTCCTCGATGGCCATGGCCCGCTCGATGACCTGGTCGACGTCGGCGGTCTCCTCGCAGCGGATGCCCTCGCAGCCGTAAGCCTCGGCGAGCTTCACGAAATCAGGGATGCGGGTGCCGGTCAGCTTCCGCTCCGCCGTCCGGTGCAGGTCGGTGTTGGAGTAGCGCTCGTTGTAGAACAGCGTCTGCCACTGCCTGACCATGCCGAGGCTGCCGTTGTTGATGATCGCGACCTTGATCGGGATGCCCTCGATGGCGCAGGTGGCCAGCTCCTGGTTGGTCATCTGGAAGCAGCCGTCCCCGTCGATCGCCCAGACGGTGGCGTCCGGGCGGCCGGTCTTGGCGCCCATCGCGGCCGGCACGGCGAAGCCCATCGTGCCGAGCCCGCCCGAGTTGATCCAGGTGCCCGGGTTCTCGTAGTCGATGAACTGGGCCGCCCACATCTGGTGCTGGCCGACGCCGGCCACGTACACCGCCTCCGGGCCGGCGATCTTCCCGATCCGCTCGATCACGTACTGCGGCGCGAGCGTGCCGTCGTCCGGCTCGTCGTAGCCCAGGGGGTAGGTGTCCCGCCACGAGTTGAGCTGGGCCTGCCAGGCCTCCAGGTCGGGGCGGCGGCCCTGCTCGTGCTCGGCCTTCACCGCGGTGACCAGGTCGGCGATCACCTCGCGGCAGTCACCGACGATCGGCACGTCGGCGCGGCGGTTCTTGGAGATCTCGGCCGGGTCGATGTCGGCGTGCACGATCAGCGCGCCGGGTGCGAACGTGTCCAGCCTGCCGGTCACCCGGTCGTCGAACCTGGTACCCAGCGCGATGAGGAGGTCGGCCTGCTGCAGCGCGCCGACCGCCGTCACGCAGCCGTGCATGCCGGGCATGCCCATGTGCAGCGGGTGCCGGTCGGGGAACGCCCCCCTGGCCATCAGCGTGGTGACCACCGGGATGCCGGTCAGCTCGGCCAGCTCGCGCAGCTGGGCCGCGGCGCGGGCCTTGATCACGCCGCCGCCGACGTAGAGCACCGGGCGCCTGGACTCGGTGATCAGCCGCGCGGCCTCGCGCACCTGCCGGGCGTGCGGCCTGGTCACCGGGTGGTAGCCGGGCAGCTCGAACGGGACCGGCCAGCTGAAGTCGGTGGTGGCCTGCAGCGCGTCTTTGGAGATGTCCACGAGCACCGGCCCGGGCCGCCCGGTCGAGGCCACGTGGAAGGCCTCGCCGATGGTGCGGGCGATGTCCCCGGGCTTGGTGACCAGGAAGTTGTGCTTGGTGATCGGGATCGTGATCCCGGAGATGTCGGCCTCCTGGAAGCCGTCGGTGCCGATCAGGCTGGACGGCACCTGGCCGGTGATGGCCACGATCGGGACCGAGTCCATGTAGGCGTCGGCGATCGGCGTGACCAGGTTCGTCGCGCCCGGCCCGCTGGTCGCCATGCACACGCCGGTGCGGCCGGTGGCCTGCGCGTACCCGGTGGCCGCGTGGCCCGCGCCCTGCTCGTGCCGGACCAGGATGTGCCGGATGATCTTGGAGTCGAGCAGCGGGTCGTAGGCCGGCAGGACGGCGCCGCCCGGGATGCCGAACACCACGTCCGCGCCGACCCGCTCGAGCGCGTACACCAGCGCCTGCGCCCCGGTGGCCTGCACCTTGCCCGGGCCGGTGACGTGCGCGCGCGACGGCTCGGACCCGGCGCCCTGCGCCGGGACGGCGGTTCCGGGCGCGCCCTGCGCCGGGACCGCTGGCCCCGGCGCCGACCCTGGGCTGGCCGGCGCCGGGGCGGCCTGCGTGGCGTCGGCCGGGCGCGGCTGGTCGGCGGCGCGTGCGGATGGGTGGTGCGGCGAGCGGGCGGCCAGGTCCCGCGGGCTGGGACCCGAAGGTCCGGCAGTCCTCGGATCGGCCCCCGCGGGCCGCTCTGTGCCTGCGGGTCCGTTGCGGCCCGTCATCTGCTCGGTCATCGGTAAGTCTCCATTGGCTTGGCTCGGATCCGGCGGCATAAAAAATCCCCTCGTGCCAGACGGCAGTCGAGGGGAGCGCGCAGTGAGCTGCTTGGTCAGCTGCCTGCGCGCCGGCCAAGTACGAGGATCTGTGGGTAGTACACGGGTAACACCTTACTGCCATCCGGAATCGATACGTCAACCGCTCACGCGGGTTGTCTCACATTCCGAGACGGGCCGCTCATGCGGCCCGTCTTCCGCATCGTCAGATGACCTGATCAGGGCCTCCACTCCGGGGGCACCCATCGGCCTGGCCACCAGGAATCCCTGGCCGTATCCGCAGCCCATCTCGCGCAGGGCGGCGAGCTGGCGCGGCTGCTCGATGCCCTCGGCGATGACCCGCAGGCCCAGGTCGCGGCCGACCTGCACCACGGTCCTGGTCAGCAGGGTGAGCGTGTCGTCGTGGCCGAGGCCGGCCACGAATGACGGATCGATCTTGATGATGTCCAGCGGCAGCTGGCGCAGGTAGGCCAGCGAGGCGTACCCGGTGCCGAAGTCGTCGATGGCCAGCCGGACGCCCAGCTGGTGCAGGTCCGCGAGCCGCTCGATGATCAGCCCGTCCTCCTCGACCAGGATCCGCTCGTTCACCTCGACGGTGAGCGCTTCGGCCGGCAGCCCGGTTTCGGCGAGGATCGCGGCTACCCGCGTGCTGAAGCCGGGCGCGGTGATCTGCCGGGCGGACAGGTTCACCGAGACGCCGACGTCCCGGGCCGAGCGCCGCCAGGCGGCGCCCTGCGTGCACGCCTCACGGAGCACCCACTCGCCGAGCGGGACGATGAGGCCGGATTCCTCCGCGGCGCCGAGGAACTCCCGCGGCGGGACCACCTGGTCGCCGCGCCACCAGCGGACCAGCGCCTCGGCCCCGGTGACGCGTGAGGTCGCCAGGTCCACGATCGGCTGGTATTGCAGCGAGAGCTCGCCGTTGCTGACGGCCTGCTGCAGGTCGCTGACGATCTCCAGCCTGCGGACCACGTCGGCGTGCATGTGCGCGGCGTACACCTCGACCCGGTCGCCGCCGGTGTCCTTGGCCCGCGACATGGCCACGTCCGCGTTGCGCAGGACGAGCCCGGGCGGGTCCACGTCGGCCAGCGCGACGCCCACGCTCGCGGTCAGCGCGATCGGCTGGCCGGCCACCCGGAACGGCTCCGCGGCGACCGTGCCGGCCAGCCGTTCGGCGATCTCGGTCACCTCCTGGACGTTCCCGGCGTTCTCGACCAGGACGGCGAACTCGTCGCTGCCCCAGCGGGCCACCGTGTCGTGGACCGGCACCACCGCGCGCAGCCGCCGGGCCGCCTGTGCCAGCACGAGGTCGCCCGCGCCGTGGCCGACCGAGTCGTTGACGGCGGTGAAGCGGTCCAGGTCGAGGAAGATGACGCCGGTCCGGCGGGCCACCGCGGCGTCGCGCAGCACATCCCTGGCGCGCTCCTCGACGTACGCGCGGTTCGGCAACCCGGTCAGCCCGTCGTGGAAGGTCAGGTGCGTGACCTGCTGGCGCAGCGCGACCTGGTCGCTCACGTCGCGGACGGTGACGAGCATCTGGATGGGCTCACCGGGTGCCTGGTAGCGCAGCACGGTGGACTCGATGTGCCGCCACGTCCCGTCGGCGGCCCGGACCCGGACACCGAACCGGCCCGATCCCTCGGCCCCCTCGGCCGACTCGCCCGCCGAGGCCCCGGCCAGCCCCACGGGGTCGTACCCGCCGAGCGCGAGCCGGACCGACGCCAGCGCGGCGGACCGGTCCTCCGGGTGGACGAAATCGAGCAGCCGCCGGCCGGCCAGCGCGCCGGGCTGGTAGCCGTAGTCCTCGACGGCCGGGCTCGCGTACCTGACCACGCCGTCCAGGTCGCAGACGAGCACGACGTCGCTGGTCCGGCTGGCGAGATCCCGCAGGCTCCGGCTGGACTCCCGCCATATCCCGAGGACGGCCCCGTTCTCCCTGACGAGCATGAAGACCCGCGCGGCCAGCACCAGCACCCCGGCGCCGCCCGCCACGACCAGCGCGACCCCGGAGGCCGGAGCCCCGGCCAGGCCGTTCGCGATCACCACCACGGTGGCCACGGACGCGGCCAGCGCGGCGATGACGGTCGCCGCCGCCGAGCCTGTGGTCCGGCGGGTCCAGCTGGCCGCGGTCACCCGCCACGGGGCCAGACCCAGCAGCAGGGCCGCGACCACCGGCATCAGCTGCGCCGCGACGCCCAGGTGGCCGCCGGACACCCGCTGGCCCACGGCCAGGGCGTCGCCGACGGCGATGGCGAGCAGGGCCAGGTACGGCAGCGTCACCCGTCGCCACGCACTCGTGACCATGGGCAGCAGCGCGCCGAGCACGGCCAGGTCCGCGAGCGGGTGGATCAGGGCGAGCAGGAAGGTGCCCGGCCGCTCACCCGACCGGTGGAACTCGGCGCTGAACAGCGTGATCCAGCCGATCACCAGCAGGGCGACCGCCATGACGTAGCCGTCCGCGAGCCCCGGCAGGACCGAATCCCTCGAGCCCGCCGGCCCCTCGGCTCCTTCCGGGCCGTCCGGCCTGGCCGGGCGGCCCGCCTGCGGCCGGTGCGGGCTGCTGCCGCCTTCTCGTTCGGCCGTGGTGAGCATCGCGGTGCCGACCGCCAGGGCGGCCAGGGCCAGCAGCGCCGGCAGGTCGCTGAACGACAGGCCGGGCGCGGGGTTCAGGGTGCCGCCGAGAATCCCCTGGATGACCAGCCCGGCGCAGTACAGCGCGGCGCCGCCTGCGAGCCACCGGTAGGCCCGCCCGACGGCGCTGTCGTACCGGCGCGCGCCGAGCCACAGGCTCACCGCCGCCGCGCACCACGCCAGCATGCCAAGCACGCTCATTCTCGGCACTCCGAGATGGTCAGGCGCACTCGGACTCCTTCCGTTCCGCCCCGCAGTTCTGCAGTACTCAACGCACGCCGGGCAAAAGCGGATAGCTTAGTCACGCTTTCGTTACCACGTCGTAACAAAAAGTCGCCGTCGTCGCACAGCCCACACGCTGACGGCCACCGAGAGTCCCAGCCCCAAGCGACGGTCTCGCAACCGGCCTGGCGCTTACTCTACGTACCCGAGGTCACACTTCGGTTGAGAGGCGGGAACTGTAAGGCACCGGAAGCCGGCGGAGGCCGTGACAAGCGGCCGAGTGTTCTCCCAGGCTACAGCGCGGTAATCCGGCAAGGCGGCGCAAGCGGGCGGAAACGACCTCAAGGCGTTTCCGTACCATCGCGTGCCAGCATCGTGCCATCAGGTCGGGGATGGTCACGGTGACCGACGCCTACGACGGCCCGCTGTCCGCAATCCGCAGCCACGTTGACGACCTCGGCGCGTGGCTGGGCATCTGGGCGAACCGCAAGGAGCCCGACGCCCACGCCCGACGCTGCGCCAACGACGCCATGGACGCGATCGACGCCATGCTGCGCGACCTGCACCGGATGCGCGGGCTGCTGGTCGGCGAGATCAGGGACAGCGACGACGCCACCGCCGCGCGGGCAGACGCGCTGCTGCGCGGCCGGCGGGAAGGGGAGGCCAGATGAACGCCGGCCAGCTCGGGAGTTGGATGGAGGTCGAGCACCGGCTGCCGTGCACGATGTGCGGCGCGGCGCAGGAGCCGGGCGCGCGGATCCGCTACGACCCGGAGGCGGGCGGCCTGGTCTGCTCCCGCTGCGGCACCGAGGAGCCCGACGGGGAGCCGGGGATACTCGGCCAGGCCCTCGGCGGCCAGGCGGACGGCAGCCTGTAGGAACGCCCGCCGTTGCGGCCACGCCAGTTCACTGGCTGGCCCGGCGGTTCTGGGAAGCTCCCAGGGCTTCTCAGGACCGCAAGACGATGCCCCGCTAGCCCCTAGGCGGCTGGCGGGGCATCGTCCTCAATGGCTGGCCAGCTCGGACGGGCGGCGGTTACTTCTGCTGTTCGGCCGGGCCTGAAGTCCATACGTCGTCTAGCTGCGTCCCGGCGTCACGGAAGCGGAGGAACACCTGCTCGCCCAGCTCGGTCGGCGACCACGTGGGCTCCGGTACCAGGCGCGCCGGATTGAGAACCTTGGGGACTCTGGTCACTCTCCTGTCTACCCCGTGCCCTATTGCCTCAGAGAACTTGCGTTCATAGGCCTTGGCGTACTCTTCGATCGCTTCGCCCGCATTGTCGTTCTGAACGACCAGGCCGTGCCGCTGGAGCGTCCCCAAGAGGCTCGGAGCTAGAGGGCTGAGGCTAGGGCGCGCGTATGCGATCAGCTCGCGGGACCATACCCGCCAGGCGACACTCCAACTGCCGTCAAGGGTCCGGCTGCGAGATTCGTTGGGGAGGTCAAGCGGCCCACTGATCAGAGGGTCACCCAAGCTTTCGCCTCGCCGCCAGGCGACCAGAAGCTCCAGCATGGCTAGCTGCGGCCCCTCAATGTCGGCAACGGCCGCAATGATCATCTGCTCGGTGTCGATCTTCGCGCCGTCATCGGCCAGCAGCCCGGAGGCCAGGGAACGGCCAAGCGTCCGCACCTTGTCCTGCCAGACGGTCCTCGTCGCAGCGCTCAGGGCGAAGCCAGTCAGCAACTGCGTGCGCTCGGAAGCGTTTATCCACCCGCCAAGCTCGTCTTCCGGAATGCCACCGTCGATGGCGGACGCGAGCACTTCAGCCTGGCGCCGCCGGGCACCCGCCGATAGCTCTTCCCAGACCCCCTTGACTAGCGGCTCAAGTTCTGGTCCGAGTAGGGCGCCGAGAACGGCTCCAGAAGGGCCGGCAGCGGCACCTCCTAGGAGAGCGCCGCCGCCTGCTGCAAGGGCGCGCTGGTGCCGCTCCCGGCGCTTATCGGCATCATCTTCAGCCACCCCGAAAGGCTATCCATGCCTATGGGCACCACAGGCCGGTAAACGCGGTTGGTCAAGGAAGCGCCGGCCGGCCGCCGTCGCCGCAGGCTTCCCGGTACGCCTCGGCAAGGTCGGCGGCCTCGGGGACGCCGCGCTCGGCCACCGCGCGGATGACCTCGCGGGCGCGCCAGTAGTTCGACGGCACAATGCGGCCCGAGGTGATGGCCTCCAGCGCGGTCCCGGCCGCCTCGTCATGCTGGCCGGCCGCGATCAGCGCCAGGGACAGGTCCAGCCGGGCCGACGCCGCCCGGCGCGGGCGCGGCGGGCCATCGGCCGTGGATTCAAGCCGGGCCAGCACCTGCCGGGCGTAGCCCTCGGCGGCCGGGTCGCCGAGCCAGGCCAGCGTGGTAGCCGTGTAGGCCTCGGACTTGGCCGGGTCGTACCGGTAGTGGTGCTCGGGCCGGTCAGGTACCGGCAGCGGTGACACGAGCGCCTCGACGCGGCCCAGCGCGGCGCGGGTCTCAGGTGCAGCGCCGAGCCGAGCCCAGGCGCGGCCCTCCTGCGCGGTCGCCTGGATGAACGCGCTGCCGCCCGGAGGCGCTACCCGCTGCGCGGCCTGAGAGATATCGACGGCCCGCTGGTAGTCCCCGGTCGTGAGCACCTGCCAGGCCTGGGTCTCCAGGCACCAGGCCGCGATCTCGGCGTGCCCGGTCTCGCGGGCGAGCTGCGCGGCCGTGCGCAGGTGCGCCGAGGCGGCATGGTCACGGTGCAGGTCGATCAGGCACGTGGCCGCCAGCAGCGACAGCCAGCCGCCGGTCACCAGCAGGCGGCGGTGCTCGGCGAGCGTCGTGCGGCCGTCGAGGAGACGGCCCAGGTAGCCAAGGTAGGCGCGCACCCGGCCGAGCAGGTCGGCGGGCGGGGTGCCGGGATAAGCGGTGGCCAGGTCGTCCACCGCCAGCTCCAGCCGCTCGACGGTGCTGATCCCGACCTCGCTGGCCGCAGCCCGCCGGCCGAGGTCCAGAGCGGCGATCTCGTCATCGGCGGCGCTGTCATCCCAGGCAGCGCCAGCCTGCCGCCGGCGCGGCGCGTGCCCGGCGGCCAGGGCGCGCAGCGTCCCGCCCGCGTCCAGCCTGTCATCGAGGGCCTGCGCCAGCTCCGGTGACGGCCGGCCCTTGCCGCTGCGCAGGTTCGAGATATGGCCGGGATTGCAGGGCACCATGCGGGCCAGCTCGCGCACGCCGAGGCTGCGCGCCGTCATCAGGCGCGCCAGCTCCGTGCCGAAGTCGCTCATCTGCGTGTACCGGTCGCTGGGGTGGGGTCGTTGCCTGTTTGGCGTCGTGTCGCCATACGGGCAACGTCTTCAGGCTACGCCCTGGCCAGGTCTTGACTGCCGGTATGCCCATGCAGGCGGGCACTAGGGAGAAGATGACGATGGCAGGCAAAGCGGTCGCTGACGGCCAGCGGCAGCGCGATCCGTTCGCGGTCGATGAGGTCGCCGCGCTGGCCGAGCTGGAGCTGGCGTGGGCCGATGGCGGCTACCACGGATTCAGCGCCGATGGCGGCACCTGGTGCGCGATCACCAGCGCCGGGGACGTGCTGACCGGGGCCACCCCGGACGCGCTGAACCGGGCGATCCGGGCGCACTGGCAGGCGATGCAGTGAGCAGGGACTGGGACGAGTCGCTTGACGAGCTGCGGTGGCACTGGGGCGATGCCTACCTGATCCACTTCTTCGAGCCGGGCACGTGGGTGGCCCAGCGCCGCGACGGCCACGAGACGATGAGCGCCGACAGCCCTGTGATCTTGCGCGAGAAGATCAACCAGGACTACACCGCCCGCCCGGTCAGCAGGCAGTTTGACGGCCGCCAGCCCGGTGCGGGGGTACCTGGCTGCCGGTTCCTGCCCGAGGGCTAGCGGGGGCGCGCGGCGGCCAGGCAACTCCTCCGCTAGGGGCCACCGCGTTCAGGCCGTGCCGGGCTCGGGCAAGGACAGGCGGAACGCCCCCCGCCCGGTGTCCAGCCAGCCCGGCACGGCAAAATCCAGCCTGGATCTCGATTGTGCGTCAAGGCAGGCTGGGGCCGGCTCGCCGCTGCCATGATCAGGGCGTGAAACGAGGCTGCCGCTGGCCTGGCGCGGCGCTGATGCTCGTCCCGCTCCTCGCGGGCTGCGGCACCGAGCTGTTCGGTATCGCTCCCGGCGCTGGCGCTGGCGGTGGCGGCGGGTCGGCCGCGCCTGCGGCGGCGTCGGCCGTGGCGGCGTCTGCTCCGCCGGCGTCCTCGCCGGTCTCGGCCATCTGCCACATCGGCTACGTCAACATCCCGGCGGGCTCGGGCGTGGCCGTCAGCGAGAAGATATTCCAGACCGCCGCGCCCGTGCCGGACACCGCTGACGGGTACAGCCTGGCCGATTACGAGGCAATGCAGGTAACCGTCTCGGCCACCCAGGACACCCAGGTCAGCAACCTGACCGTGGTCTGGTACACCGCGTCGGGACAGGAGATCAGCTCAGGCACGCTCGACATCGGCCAGCTGATCACCGCCGGCCAGTCCCTCACATTCACCTGGGACGAGTCCACGGGCAGCAGCCCCAACCCGCCGCCTAGCGCGGCCACCTGCACCATCCCGAGCTGGTCCTGACCTCACAGGTCATGAGGCAGGGCGCCGCTGACCTGCGGCGATGAGGCGCGTGGCACGATGTCGGCTCGCCGCGGAGCCTCTTACGCCCGCCTGGGCTGCATCCGGGCCGCGTCCCGCGCATCGGCCCCGCGGTCCTCGTACCCTCGTAGCGACTGGTCTCTGTAGACCACCTAGCGGCTATTCACCAGCGCCGCGGCTCACCTGGCGGGAGCCGCTTGTGGCCAAGCCCCCGGCCCGGCGCCGGTCTTGGCGGCGACCGTTAGAAACGCGTCCACAGCGGCCCGAGCCGACGGGCAGCTCGGGGAGGTTGAATGACCGCAGGGTAGCGCGGTCGGCCAGCGGTCACGGCATCCATGGCGGCCCGCTGACCTGCGGCGCAGCCAGCCCGGCTGTGGAAGCCGACAGCGCCGAATGTCGAGGTGCCAGCTGGCGGGGGCGCGGCGGCCGGGAAACCCCACGGCCGGGGGCCGCCGCGTCCGTGCCATGTCGGCGCGGGCGAGGACAGTTGCGAGAGGGTGCGCGTCAATTTTGTAGGGGTTGAAGATCATCTTCGGATGCGGGCTGGTCAGGCGGCCTCTGTCTGGTTGTGCGGTTCGCGGCAGATGGTTTCCTGCTGGCTGCGGGCCTCCCGACAGCGCCCGGCGGCGCTGCGGGCCTGGCCCCGCAGATCGCCTCATACCTCTGCAATCTGCTCCACCAGCGACGCGAATTCCTGGTAAGCCTCCAGCTCCCGCCGCACCTTCTCCACCTTCTCGGCGACCAGTTGACGGCCCCTGGTCTTCCGGCCCCGCACCGTCCGCGTCCACAAGAACCGCGGCCCGTGCCCGGGATAATCCGCTGCGCGCACGCGCAGTTCGGCTTCACGCACTTCCGGTAGTTCTCGCTGATCGACCCGCGGCGGAAATCACCAACCCCGGCCAACTGCGCATACAGCTGCTCCCGCTCGGCCTCCGGCTCCGGAAGCACGGGATCAGGCAAGGGCACTCGTCAGCTGATTGTGTAAATCACAACCGGACTCCTGTCACAAGTTCACAGCCTCCGGCCGGCGGCCTCGATCCACCATTCGGCGACCCTTGGGGCCATCGAATAGGTGGCGTCGCCAGCCTCGCCATATCGGACGGACATCGGCCAGATCGGCCTCCCAAACAGCCGCTTGGTGGTCTTGGTCAGGGAGCCGAGTTGTGCCCGCAGCAGCTTCGCCTCTACCCCCGTCGCCTTGACCGCCTCCGCAAAGGTCAGGGGCTTCGGCGCCCGCTCGGCATCGAGTGTGATAAGCGCCCTGACAGCGGGGATCTCAAGGTCGGCTTCGAGCTGGCTGACCATCGCCGCCGTCCACGGCCCTTGCCCCTGTACCTCGATTGTCTCCGCCTGTCCGGATGCCGCTCCCTGCTCCGTCGCTAGATTGGCCAGGACCTTATAGACGGCTCTCAGCTGGCTCTTTGGCACCGGGACCATGAAAATCTCGTCGCTATCCTGGTAGGTTTCCACTGTTAACCCTCCTATATCTGCGCATATCCTGGTTAGCTTCTCCATTATATTCATATACACACCGTATATTTGTCAAATATCCGTCGGGTACATGTCTGGTATGCCCGGATGGCCTTGTCATCCGGATGCATCGGCAGGAGCGGCGGCAAGCGAGACCGCCGCTGCGTGCGAGGGAAGACCACGACGGAGGTCAAGGACAAGCTCGACAAGCTGTACGAAGAGATCAACGCCACCACCCGGCTGCAGGCGCCAGCCTGCCCGAAGACAGCAAAACCCGTCCGCAAAGACCGCCACTAGACAAAGCCAGCCCTTGCATGCGTGCACAAACCCGGGTGTGCGCCAGACCTGCGCTATAAGGGCGTCCGGCTTGCTTGCCGGACCTCAGAGGGCGGCGACGGCACTGGCGCCGATCGCCACCGAGCCGGGGCGGCATGGTCTCCCGAAACGGCACTGCGGAAGGGACGTGCCTTCGGGCAGTACCGCAGTCGCGCACCGTGCTGGCGGGAGTCCGGTTGAGTGTCGCCTGATCTGGTTGCCCGGTCGGCAACCAGATCAGCGCTCTACCAGCTCGAACTCGCCCAACCTACGTTTCTGCCACACACCCGTTGCGAGATGCCTCCGCGTGGCCTTGCGTCCAGCCAGTCCGGCAGGGCACGCACGCAATCCCCCCGCATGCGAATTTCCCGGCGCAAGCGTTTACCCAGCTTGCCGCCGAGACCACGGTCCATGGCAATCGGCACTTACCGTACGTGATCTTCGGCATTGAACCTGTGATGGCCGAGCAGGCAGCGA
>JBKQQQ010000006.1:0-5600 GCA_052144275.1 Streptosporangiaceae bacterium | reverse complement strand
TGGCCCGGACCACGCCCTCGAGCACCGGGTCGACCGCTTCCAGGTGGCTCGGGTTGGCCACCAGCGAGGTCGGGATCTGGGTGCCGTCGGGGGCGCGGAAGATCCCCTCCGCGCCGAGGTGGTACTTGACATCGCCGGAGCCCTGGGTGCTGCTCGGGTCCAGGTTGCCCTCGAACTCCTTGAAGATCTGCGCGTAGGACTTGCCGACGATGTTGGCCAGCACGTTCAGGCGGCCGCGGTGGGCCATGCCGATGACGGCCTCGTCCAGGTGCGCCTGGGCGGCCTCGGCGAGCACCGCGTCGACCAGCGGGATGAGGGATTCGGCGCCCTCCAGGGAGAAGCGGCGCTGGCCGACGAACTTGGTCTGCAGGAACATCTCGAACGCCTCGGCCACGTTCAGCCGGGACAGGATGCGGATCTGCTCGTCGTGTTCGGCGCGCGCGTGCGGGACCTCCATCCGGTCCTGCAGCCAGTGGCGCTCCTCGGGGTCCTGCATGTGCATGTACTCGATGCCGACCGTGCGGCAGTACGAGTCGCGCAGCACGCCCAGGATGTCCCGCAGCTTCATCCGCGGCTTGCCGCCGAAGCCGCCGGTGGGGAAGTCGCGCTCCAGGTCCCACAGGGTGAGGCCGTGCAGGTTGATGTCCAGGTCGGGATGCTTGCGCTGGGTGACCTCGAGCGGGTTGGTGTCGGCCATCAGGTGGCCGCGCACCCGGTAGGCGTGGATCAGCTCCTGGACCCGCGCGGACCTGGCCACGTCGTCCTCGTGGCCGGACGGGAAGTCCCTGACCCAGCGGACCGGCTCGTACGGGATGCGCAGCGCGGCGAAGATCTCGTCGTAGAAGCCGTCCTCGCCGAGCAGCAGGTGGTGGATCTTCTGCAGGAACTCACCGGACTGGGCGCCCTGGATGATCCGGTGGTCATAGGTCGAGGTGAGCGTGACCGACTTGCTGATCGCCAGCCGGGCCAGGGTTTCCTCGGACGCCCCGGCGTAGGCCGCCGGGTACTCCATCGCCCCGACGCCCACGATGCACCCCTGGCCCGCCATCAGCCGCGGCACCGAGTGCTCAGTGCCGATGGTGCCGGGGTTGGTGATCGTGGCAGTGGTGCCCTGGAAATCGATGACCGCGAGCTTGCCGGCCCGCGCCCGGCGCACCACGTCCTCATACGTCGTCCAGAACTGGCGGAAATCCATCTCTTCCGCCGCCTTGATGTTCGGCACGAGCAACTGCCTGCCGCCATCGGCGGTGTGCACGTCGATGGCCAGCCCCAGGTTGACGTGGTCCGGCTTGGCGACGGCCGGCTTGCCGTTCTCCTCGGCGTAGGCGTCGTTCATCTCCGGCAGCGCCTTGAGCGCCGCGACCACCGCGTACCCGATGAGGTGCGTGAACGACACCTTGCCGCCCCGGCCGCGCCGCAGGTGGTTGTTGATGACGATCCGGTTGTCCGCGAGCAGCTTGGCCGGGACCGCGCGCACGCTGGTCGCGGTCGGCACGGCCAGGCTGGCCGTCATGTTGGTGACGGTGCGGGCCGCGGCGCCGCGCAGCCTGCTGACCTCGGTACCTTCGGGTGGGTTTGGGGGAGAAAGCAGAGCTGGGCTCGGGGGAGAGAGCGGAGCTGGGCCTGGGGGAGAGAGCGGAGCTGGGGTCGGGGAAGCAGCTGAGCTTGGGGGAGCGGGGACCGCTGGGGCCGGGGGAGCAGGCGCAGCGGCCGGGGGAGCGGAGACCTGGGCCGGGGCCGGCGGGGCGGGTGTGCCCGGCGGGGCCGTGGCGGCTGGCGGTGCCTCCGCACCCGGGACCGCCTGGGGCGCCGGAGCCGGCCGAGTGCCGACCCCGAGGACCGGCTGCGGCCCGGTTCCGTTGGGGAGGGTGGGCTGATAGTCGGCGAAGAAGCTCCACCAGGCCCGGTCCACCGAACCAGGATCAGCCAGATAACGCTGGTAGAGCTCCTCGACCAGCCATTCGTTGGCGCCGAAGTCGGCCTGGTTCGCGTGATCCGGTGCGGCTCCCGGGCTCACTCCCGGGCCGGCTCCCGGCCGGTTCGGCGCGCTGGCTGGCTGGCGTGATGGCCCAGGCTCTTGTGAAGCTTCGGGCTCGCGGACCTCCGCGTTACCCTGCG
Source organism: Streptosporangiaceae bacterium (assembly GCA_052144275.1). Taxonomy (GTDB): domain Bacteria; phylum Actinomycetota; class Actinomycetes; order Streptosporangiales; family Streptosporangiaceae; genus Palsa-504. The sequence continues at coordinate 3,482 of JBKQQQ010000006.1, read as the reverse complement.
GTGACCCAGAAGACACGGCGGACATCGACCCGTAAAACCCTCTTCCAATATGCGTAATCGTTGATTGCCTCTGCCTATCAAGGCTACCTGTCGCCATCCGGGCCAGGGCATGAAGAACTTCAGGCATCCCCAGGTACCGGTGTGGCCTGAGTCACTCGCGGCACCTTCGTGGCCGCTCCCGGCCACGGCGTGCGCCAAAGTCCCTGTCCCGCCCGATCCCGGCCGGTACGATCAGCGGGGAAATGGCATATGGGCTTTCTAGGTTTATCCCCCAGTTTTCGGCGCTTTTCTCCGGGGGTGTCCCGAAGACGGCAAGGCACAGGTGACAAGGGAACCGACCGGCCATTCCGAGGCTGACGGCGCCCGGGACCCCTCGCGTCCCCCGCGCCCCCAGCCTCCGCGCGCCGCCACCGGCCCCTTCCCGCGTGCCAGCACCGGCCCCATGCCGCGCGCCGCCACCGGCCCCATCCCGCGTGCCAGCACCGGCCCCATGCCACGCGCCGCCACCGGCCCCATCCCGCGAGTTCCGGCCGCCCCCGATCCAGCAGGCGGTGATCCCTGGAGCGGGACCGCCCCCGGGTTCGAGTTCGAGGGGCGGCGCTCCCGGCCACGCCGGGGACCCCAGCGGACCCAGCCCGGCCAGCCGGGCCGCGACCAGGACCCACGAGGCCGTGACCCCGCGGGCGGCGAGCCGCGGCGTTTCCGGTACACCCCGACGGTGAGCCAGCCGCTGTCCGCGCCGACGCAGGCGTGGCCCGATGACGACCAGCTCGCCATGCCCGGATTCGAATTCGATGACCTGGCGCAGAACGCCCCGGGCGGTGCCCTCACCCGCGAGCCCGGCCCGCCCCCGCCAGGCCCGCGCCAGGTCGGCCCGCGTCCGGCGCCGAGGGCGCGGCCGTATCTGAGGACGGCCAGCGCCGAGTGGGCCGGGCTGCTGCGCTCGCTGCTGCCTCAGCCGGCCAAACGCCGCTGGTCCCAGGAGTTCCGCGCCGGGCTTGAGTTCCGCGGCTGGTGGGCCAGGGTCGCGATCCCGATCCTGGCCATGGTCGTCTTCGGTGTCGCCGTCGTGGTGATTGTGGGCGCGAACAGCGGCAACTCGGGTCCCGCGCCGTCCGCGACCGCGCTCGGCTTCCCGCCCGCCACGCTGGCGGGCAACGACTTCATGGCGGCGGACAGCGGCCGCGGCATCAGAGCGACGCTGGGCCGGGTGGCGAGCGTCGGCGACGAGATCGTGGCGGTGGGGTCGCAGGCCGGCGCGCGTATCGCGCGGGCCCAGTTCTTCGTGTCGCTGAACGACGGGCATTCCTGGGCGATGGGGACGGTCCGGTCGGCGCGCGGCGGCGTGCCGCCGCCCGGACACGGCGCCATCTTCGTGGCCGGCGGCCAGGGCGCATGGGTCGCGCTCGGCCCCGGCTCGATCTGGACCAGCGCGGACGGCCGGACATGGACGCTGGCGCCCGGCACCGGGCTGCCGCTGCTCCCCGGCGACCAGATCAGCGGCGTGGCGCGGACGGCGGCCGGCTTCATCGCCGTCGGCGCGAACGTGCCCGGTGGCGATCAGGCCAGGTCCACGCCGCTGATCTTCCTGTCGGCCAACGGGATCACCTGGGAGCGGCTCGGCTCGGCGCGGCTTGGCCTGGCCGCGGGCGGCGGCCGCGTCCTGAACGTGAGGTACGTCGCGGTGGCCGGGAAGCTGATCCTGATCGCGGGGGATGTCGTCACCACCGAGGTCACCGGCAAGCCCAAGCGGACGGTGACGGTCCGGGTCGGCGCCGCCTGGCTGAGCGGCGACGGCGGCTCGACCTGGGTGCCGACCGCGGGCACGGCCGCCGGGCCGGCCCTGGCGCCGCCCGGGCCGGGCGCGCAGCCGCAGGTGGCCGGGGTGGCAGGAGCCGGCAACGGGTTCGTCCTGCTGCGGCCGGCCACCGTAGCCAGGCGACCGGCCGTCGACGTTTTTTATTCGCCGAACGGCGCGGCCTGGACGTTCACCGCCACCCTCGGCGCGGCCGGCGGGTTTGCCGCCAACCTGGCCAGCGGCGGCCCGGATGGTGCTGTGGTCACCGGTGTCGCGGGCCGGACGCTGACCGCGTTCGTCTCCGCGAACGGCCGGGCCTGGCAGCAGCGGAGTCCCCTGGGCAGCTCCGCGTCGCAAGCGCTCTCGGGCGTGGCGCTGACCCCGGACGGCACCGTGGTCACGGCGGGCATCAGCGCTGGCCAGGATAGCCGCCGGCCGGTGATTACCCTGGCCGGCCCCAACGCCGCTGATCGCGTGGATATCGCGAAGATCCCGGGGGCCGTGGCGGAGGAACTGGCCGTCAACGGCCTGGCCGCGCAGGCCAGCATGCAGGTCGCGGTGGGCAGCGCCAATGGCTTTCCCGCCGCGTGGACCTCGGTCGACGGCGGCAGCTCGTGGACCCGCGCCACCGGCGGCACCCCGGCGGTGTTCAACCGGCCAGGGTCGCAGCAGCTGACCAGCGTGACGCACGGCACCATGGGATGGCTCGCGGTCGGCGGCGTCATCGCGAGCGCAGCCGAACATCCGGTCGTCGTCGTCTCGGCTGACGGCACCAGCTGGCAAGCGGCGGACGGTGAGGCCGTCTTCGGCGTGTCCGGCTTGTTCACCGAGCAGGCGGCCGCGGACGGCCAGGGCTACGTCATCGTCGGCTATCAGAACATCAGGCCGGCGCAGAACGGCCAGGCCGGCGCCGACCGTACCGTCGCCGCGGTCTGGTGGTCGGCTAGCCTGACGGGCTGGCAGCGCGCCGGGGACGCGACCGCGGGCGCGCTGGACGGACCCGGCGCCCGGCAGATGATGGCCGTGGCGGCCAGCTCGGCCGGCTTCGTCGCGGTGGGCTCGCACGGCGACCAGCCGTCGGCCTGGACCTCGGCGGACGGGCGCAGCTGGCGCCAGGCCGACCTGCCCCTGCCGGTCGGCTCCACCCGGGCCGTGCTGCAGCACGTCGCGAGCACCGGCCGCACCGTGGCCGCCGTCGGCACCGCGCTCACCACGACGGGCGTTCCCGTGCCCTTCGCGGCCAGCTCGTCCGACGGCGGTGCCACCTGGATCGAGTCGGCGCTCCCGCTTCCCGCTGGGCTGACGTCGGTCACGGCCCTGGCCGCGGCCGGCCGCGCCTTCACCGCCACCGGCACCTACGGCAGCACCCCCGGCCCTCAGAACGTGGTGATATGGACGTCGTCGAACGGGTCGTCGTGGCGGGCAGCCGAGCCCTCCGGGCAGGGCCTGACCGGGTCGGGCATCCAGGCCATCACCAGCCTTGCCACCTCCGGCAGCACGCTGACCGGCGTCGGCTTCACCGCGTCGCCGGCCGGCGAGGAGCCTGTCTTCTGGCAGTCACCGATCAGGTGAGGGTCCCGATCAGGTCATGACTATCGGCTGGCCGAACACGTCGTCCCGGCGGTTAGCCAGGCTGGGCAGGCTGGCCCGGACGGTCCCGATCAGGTCGGCGTCGACCTCGACG
>JBKQQQ010000005.1:0-5254 GCA_052144275.1 Streptosporangiaceae bacterium | reverse complement strand
GCCTGGTCACGACGATCAGTCGCGGCGGGTGACCCCGACCGTCCCCGCGGCGGGATGCGAACCTTGCTGTATGCGCGCACTGGTGATCACCGGGCCGGGGTCGGCACGGGTCGAGGATGTCGAGGTTCCGGTGCCCGGAGCAGGGCAGGTCGTCGTCGATGTCCGCCGGGCCGGGATCTGCGGGACCGACGTGGAGCTGTTCACCGGGCAGCTGGCCTATTTCGCCCAGGGCAAGACGGGGTTCCCGCTGCGGCCGGGACACGAGTGGTGCGGCGTGGTGTCCGCGCTCGGCGCCGGAGTCGACCCTGGGTGGCTGGGCGGCCGGGTGACCGGGGACACCATGCTGGGCTGCGGGCGCTGCCCGCGGTGCCTGGCCGGGCGCGGGCACGTCTGCGCGGACCGGCGCGAGGTCGGCATCATGGGCTGGCCAGGCGCGCTGGCCGAGAAGGTACTGGTCCGCGCGTCCAGCCTGCACCGGCTGCCCGAAGCGATCGACGACCGGGCCGGCGCCCTGGTCGAACCGGGAGGGAACGCCTGGCGGGCCGCCATTGCCGCCCAGGCCGGCCCTGGGAAGCGGATCCTGGTCTGTGGGCCGGGCACCATCGGGCTGCTGACCACGGCGTTCGCCCGGGCGACGGGCGCCGAGGTGCACATCTGGGCGCTGGGGCGCGACCGCGAGGAACTGGCCGCGAGCTTCGGCGCCACCGGCTACTGGACGGCCGATGACCCCCCGCCGGGGACATACGACGCGGTCGTCGACTGCACCGACGACCATCAGATGCCCGCCGCCGCCCTGGCCCGGGCCGAGCCGGCCGGGCGGCTGGTCTACATCGGCATCGCGGGCGTGCCGAGCCCGATCGACAGCCGCGACCTCGTCCTCGGCGACATGACCGCGGTGGGCATCCTCGGCGCGTCGGCCGGGCTGGCGCCCGCGATCGAGCACTATGCCGACGGCCGGGTCGATCCGGCTGGCATCGTCCGGGTGACCGTCGGCCTGGAACACGCCGCCGAGGCGCTGGCCGGGACGATCAGCCCGGAGGCGGGCACCAAGATCCACATCGGCCCCGGCACGTAGGTCAGCGGGGACGGTCCCGGCCCAGGCGGGCCAGGGGCAGCATGGGTCAGGTCTCGTCGTGCTCTTGCAGGTAGGCACGGAATTCGTCGATCGCCTGCTCCGGGTCCGGGCCCAGGTCTTCGACCACGGCCATGTCGGTGCCGGTCCAGTAGGCCCCGGCATAGTCGTCGCCGTCGGCCGAGGGAACCAGGAGATGGTGGTGCGCGATCTTGATGTGGTCCCGCACCTGCTGCCACGAGACGCCGGGCGGCACCAGGCCGATCGCGGGCGAGTCGCTGTCGTCGAACTCCAGGTCCTCGAGCATGCGTCTCCCTCCGGTGGGCTCTGAGCGCAATCCTGGGGCACGCAGGCAGGCCGTTAGGGATAAAAATGAAAAATCGGGACGGTCAGGCTTCGCTGCCCGCGATCGTGGTGAGGGCCTCGATCCGGCTGCCGCGCTCCCCGCGGGTCAGGAAGCGGTAGCCGATGTAGCCGATGATCGCGATGACGAACGACATGACCAGCATGATCGTGCCGAGCGCGTTCAGCGCGGGGCCGCCGTTGCCGCCGTGCTGGGTGGAGTAGATGATCACCGACATCGGGGTATTAGTGGCGTTGGAGGAGAGCAGGTCGACGATGACGAAGTCGTCGATCACGCCGGAGAAGACCAGCACCGCGCTGGCGAAGATGGCCGGGGCGAGCAGCGGCAGCATGACCCTTCTCATGGCCTGGAACCGGTTGGCGCCCAGGTCCGCCGCGGCCTCCTCGTACTGGCGGCCGAGGGTGACCAGCCGGGCCTGCACGATGATCGCGGGCCAGCTCACGTTCCACGTGACCAGCGCGAGGACCTCGGCCGTCGTCCCCAGATGCACGCTGGTGAACAGCTCCGTGAACACGAAGAACATCGCCACGCCGAAGATCAGCTCGGGAATGACGAAGGACAGGATCATCAGGTAGTTGAACGTCGCCGGGATGGGGCCGCGCCAGCGGTTGATGCCGAGCGCGAACGCCACCCCGAGCGGGACCGCGATGATGGTGGTGAGCACGGACAGCCGCACGGTCTGGATGACCGCCGCGTGCAGCTGCGGGTTGTGCAGGACCGAGTTGACCGGGTCCTTGAAGTACCAGCGCCAGGAGAAGCCCTGCCAGACGCTCTGCGACTTGCCCTTGTTGAACGAGAACAGCACCGCGATGCCGATCGGCACCAGCGACCAGATCAGGTACAGCCAGGTGAAGCCCTCGAGGAACCACGGGTGGCGCCACGGGTTCCTGGGGTTCCAGCGGCTCTGGGTCCGGGCCTTGGGCTGGGTTTCCTGGGGCTGCGTTTGTTCGGAAACGCTCGGGGCGGTCATGCCGCCACCCTCGAGGACCGGTTCGTCGCGATGACGTAGTAGACCATCGGGATGAGCAGGACCAGCAGCAGCAGCAGGGACAGCACCGCGCCCTGGCCCTCGAGGCCGGGCGTGCCGAGCTGGCCCTGGATCAGGTTGCCGATCATCGAGGTGGACGCGGCACCGGACAGTAGCTGGTTGGTGTAGTAGTCACCGATCATCGGCAGCACGGTGATCAGCATCGCGGTGAGGATGGGCTGTTTGGACAGCGGCAGCGTGATCCTGGCGAACGTGCGGGCCCGGCCGAGGCCGAGGTCCCGGCCGGCCTCGATCAGGGCCGGGTCGATCCGGTCCAGGCCCGCGTACAGCACCAGGATCAGGTACGGGATGTAGCCGTAGACCAGGCCGAGGATTACCGTCACCGGCTTGCCGCCCAGCCAGTTGACCGGCGAGATGCCGACCCAGGACAGCATCTTGTTCGCGATGCCGTTGGTCTGCAGCAGGGTGATCCAGGCCAGCATGCGCATCATGTAGCTGATCCAGAACGGCGCGATGAGCAGGATCAGGAACAGGCCCTTCCTGCGGCCGGAGAAACGGGCCACGAAGTACGCGGCTGGATAGCCGATGAGCAGGCAGAGCAGGCTGGCGATGGCCACGTAGACCACCGTCCTGACCACGATCGGGCCGGCGAACGCCGCGCTGCCCACCAGGTCGCGGGAGACGTCGATGACGTTCTCCGAGCTCCACGCGAACGGGTTCCACACCGCGACCGGGGACTCGAAGAGCTGGTCGAGCTTGCCCATGGCGATCGCGAGCACCGCGTAGAACGGCACGATGAACAGCAGCACCAGCCAGATGATCCCCGGCGCGGCCAGGGCGATCCAGAACGCGTTCTTGCGTCTCATCGGTTGTCCTTCAGATTCCGTTGCTCACGACGAGCCAGGCCTGCTGCCACAGCGCGTCGGCGTCGACGGGCAGCTGCAGTTGGGCCACGCCGCGGCGGAAGTACGACGGGAGCACCACCGTGGAGAGCAGTGACGGCGGCAGGATCTGCTCCTTGACCAGGACCTGCGGGGTCACGCCCGTCAGCGGCTGCATGTAGCCGTTGAAGCTGATGTTCTCCAGCACGTTCGGCAGGTCCTGCATGTAGTTGAGGAACATGTGGGCGAGCACCGGGTTGGTCGCCGAACGCAGGATGACGTTGGTGTCGTTGGCGACCGGTCCCTTGCCGTCGGGGGGGAACCAGTAGCCGACGTATTCGACCGGGACGCCCTTGGGCATGTAGGACGCGGCCGCCGCCATGTCGCCGGACCAGGCGTGGTGGATCCAGGTGTCCCCGTCGGGGACCTCGGTGTAGTCGTTGTTGTCGATCCGCACGTTGACCAGGCTGCTGAGCTCCTCGAGCGCCTTGCGCGACGTGGCGATCTGCCTGTAGTCGGTGGTGTTGAGGTCGAAGATGCCGTTCTTCATCAGGCCCAGGCTGATCGACTCCCGGTAGTCGTCCAGGATGGCGACCCGGCCCTTGTACTTGGCCTGCCAGGGCATCGCCCACGGGTTGCTCATCGTGTACGGGTTCTCGTCCACCAGGTCCTTGCGCCAGGAGATCCCGGTCGTGTAGATCGTGTACGGCACCGTGTACTGCCAGCCCTGGTCGTAGAAGGGGTTGGTGAAGTCGGGCCAGGCCTGGGTGATGTTCGGGATATAGGAGTGGTTGAGCGGCTGGACCAGCTGGGACTCGATGAGCTGGCCGAGCACGTCGACGGTGGCGCCGATCAGCAGGTCGTAGGACAGCCCGCTGCGCAGCTTGGACATCGCCTCGTTCATGGTGTTGAACGTGGTGATCTGCACCTTGACCTTGTGCTTCTTGGCGAAGGCGTCGACCACGGACTGGTTGATGTAGGCGACCCAGGTGTAGATCTGCAGGGTCGCGCCGGGCTCGGGAGGCAGGTTCGAGGCGATGGCGGCGTTTCCCGGGAAAACGGGCCATCTGACCGGGTTGTTCGGGCGCGGCAGCCGGACGGTGCCGGTGCCGGCCAGGGCGGAGGCGCAGGCGCTGAGCAGGGGGGCGGCACCCAGGGCCGCTAGCGCGCCGGCTGCGGTGCGGTTCAGGAAGGACCTGCGGGTCAGCTTCCTGGGGACGCCGTGGCCTTGCCAGCCTTCTCTCGGGTGCGTCATCGGTTTAGTCCCCGGTTCTTGCTGCTTCGCGGCTTGCTGCTTCGCGGCTTACGGCCCGGGCGAAGACGGCGAAGTTCTCGACGAGGCGGTCGATGTCCGACTCGTCGTGCTGCACCGAGATGAGCCACTGCTCGATCTTGCCCCAGGGCGGCAGGAAGACCCCGCCATTGTGCTGGTAGAGCCAGTGCGCGTGGCTGTACCTGTCGTCCACGCCGAGGAAGCCGCGGTAGTTTTCCACGGGCTCGGCGGAGAATACCACGCAGCCCTTGGCGCCCGCGGTGACCACGTGCGCGGTCAGCCCGTTGTCCTGGATGGCTTTTTGTATGCCGCCGGCGGCGCGCTGGCGGAGCTTCTCGATCTTCTCGTATGCCTCAGGCGTGGCCACCTCGGTGAGCATGGCCCGGGTCGCGGCCATGGCCAGCGGGTTCCCGTTGAACGTGCCGACCATCTCATAGCCGCCGGTGGCCACGTGGTCCATGACGTCGGCGGTGCCGCCGATGGCCGCGACGGCCACGCCGCCGCCCAGCGACTTGGCCAGGGTGATGAGGTCGGGCTGGACGTTTTCCTTTTGCGTCACGCCGCCCGGGCCGACGGTCAGGCCGGTCTTCACCTCGTCGAAGGTGAGCAGGGCATGGTGTTCGTGCAGGAGGGCCTTGAGGGCTTCGAGGTAGCCGGGCCTGGGCTTGATGATGCC
>JBKQQQ010000004.1:0-3467 GCA_052144275.1 Streptosporangiaceae bacterium | reverse complement strand
GGTCAGGAGGCTGCCATGACAGCGTCAGCGGAAGGGTCAGCGGAAGAACGGTCACCGGACGAGCGGTCACCGGACGAGCGGATCAAGATGACCGTCACCGAGCGCAGCATCGGCACACTGACCACGGCGCTTCAGGACTGGCTGACCGACCGCCTCGGCAGGCCGGGACAGCTGACGGTGAGCGGGGTCCGGATGCCAGGCAGCGGCGGGCTTTCCAGCACATCGGCGCTGTTCGAGGCGAGCTGGATCAGCCAGGGCACCCGGCAGTGCGGTGCCTACGTGGCCCGGATGGCGCCACGCCTGCATGGGCCGGCACGACCCGACCGGATTCGCGGACTGGTCTTCTGTCGCGCCCTGAGCCTGTACCGCGCCCCCGGTCCCGGCGGCCGTGGGACGCACCTTGACGCAGAACTAGAACACGTTACAGTTTTCCTGTGACAAGCACCATCACCTGGGAAGCTTCCGACAGCGATCACCCCGCACGCCGCGCTTCGCGCCACTCCATGGCCGCCGTCGCCGCCCGGCGCAAGGACCAGTGGCTTGCCCTGTTCGCCCCGGACGCGGTCGTGGAAGATCCCGTCGGTCCCTCGCTGCTGGATCCCGGCGGCACGGGGCACCACGGGCACGACGGGATCGGGAGGTTCTGGGACCGGAACTTCGGTTCGGTGAGCCGGTTCCACTTCCGGATTACGGATTCCTTCGCCAACGGACCGTGCTGCGCCAACATCGCCACCATCACGATGTGGCTCGGCGACAGCGGCGCGACGATCACAGTCGATTGCGTCGTCATCTACACCGTCGACGACAGCGGGCGGATCACCTCGATCCGGGCCCACTGGGAACCCGACCGGGCCATGGCCACGCTTACCCGCCCCTGATTCCTGCGGCTGCCGGAAACTGTGCCACCTCACGCCACCTGGACGTACTGGTGCAGGCATGCCGGTCAGCACCCTGGCACGAAGGCGGCATCAGGACTTCGGCTCCAGGAGGAGGTATACCTTCTCGCCGCCGATGGTGGCCGACTTGAAGTGCCCCTCAACCCAGGCAGTGATCTGGCTGAACGAGCCCTGGCCGCCGGGACCGCCGCCTATGCCGCCGCCGGCGATGTAGTAGGTGATGTCGCCTTGCTCCACCCACTTCTCGAATTCGGCGAGGGTCGGCGCGGGGTCGGTGCCGGTGAACCCGCCCATCGCCATGACCGCCTTGCCACCGCTCGCGAGCTCCAGAGTCGTCGCGCTCTGTGACCCCTCAACGGCCGCCGCCCAGCGGGTCGTCGTCTTCTCCAGCGCCTTGACCAGCGCAGACGACGAGTTCATGCCGCCTGGGGTCCCGCCGCCGAAGCCGGCCCCGGCGGCAGTCCCGGAAGGCAGGGTGCCCCCGCCGCCGACCACGCCGCGCTCCCCGCTCGCGATCGGCTTGCCGTTCTTGCCGAACTCCCCGCCCAGGCCGTTCGGCAGACCTGAGGTGCCGTGCGCCCCGGAGCCGGTGGTGCCGCCAGGAACCGTCCCGGCAGACCTCGCGCCGGGACCGCTACCGGGCGTCGTCCCGGTGCTGCCACTCCCAGTGCGGCCAGCCTCGCCGAACCCGCCGCCGGCCGGGGTGCCGCCGCCGAAACCGCCGGTCCCGGTCCCGAACCCGGCGTTCCCGCTCCCCGACACCGCGGTCGGAATCGACCCCGAGTGCGTCGTAGCCGCCGTCCCCAGCGCCCAGGCGGTAGTCGGCAGCGCCACAGCCACCGCGGTCAGCGCCACGGCCGCCGCGAGGAGCCGCCGCCCGGTCGGCGACCAGACCGCCGCGACGATCAGCAGCGCCACGGCCGCGACAGCCGCCACGATCGCGAGGTACTTAACGGACGGGTGGAACGAGGAGTCCGTGCGCAGCAGCTCGAACCCCCACCCGCAGGTGACCACCACGGTCAGCGCGAGCAGCGCGCAGGCGGTCCGGGCGGCGACCGCCCGGTGCCGCCACAGCAGCACCGATCCGATGCCCACCAGCGCCCCGATGGCCGGCGCGAGCGCCACCGTGTAGTACGGGTGAATCGTGCCCTTCATGTAGGCGAACGTCACCCCGGTGGACACCAGCCACCCGCCGAAGACAATGAGCGAAGCCCGGGCCAGATCGGTCCGCCGTCCCCGCCAGGTAACCCAGATAGCGCCCGCGAGCAGCACCACGGCCGCCGGAAGCAGCCAGGCAATCTCCAGGCCGAACTCCCCGCTGAACAGCCGCTGCAGTCCCGGCGTCCCGCCAAAGCCGCTGCCGGACGCTCCGCCGCCGCCGCTCATGTTGCCCTCCCCGCCGAGCAGCCGCCCGAGCCCGTTGTACCCGAAGGCCAGCTCCAGCGGGCTGTTATCGGTGGACCCGCCGATATACGGCCGGTCCGCCGCGGGCGTCAGCAGCACCGCCGCGATCCACCACCCCGCCGACACGACGATCGCGAGGCCGGCCGCGAGCAGTTGCCAAACCCGCCGCCAGACCGGCACCGGGGCCGCGACCAGGTACGCGAGCGCCAACGCCGGCACGTTGAGCAGCGCCTCTCCGCTCTTGGCCAGGAAGCCGAACCCGAACGCGACACCCGCGCCCACCAGCCACCAGGTCCGTCCGCCCTCCAGCGCCCGGATGACGCAGTACGCCGCCACCACGATGAGCAGCACCATGAGGGCATCCGGGTTGTCGAACCGGAAGATGAGGACGGCCGCAGGCGTCAGCGCCATCGCCGCGCCCGCGATCAGCCCCGCCACGGCCCCGGCCGTGCCCCCGGCAGCCCGGCGGACGGCCCGGCGCACGGCGGCACACAGCAGCCCCGCCGCCGCGACTCCTTCGAGCGCCTGCGGCACCAGCAGCGACCAGCTGTTGAAGCCGAAGATCCGCCCGGACAGCCCCATGATCCACAGCGACGCCGGCGGCTTGTCGACCGTGATGAAGCTCGAGGAGTCCAGCGAGCCGAAGAACCACGCCTTCCAGCTCTCGGTCCCCGCTTGCACCGCCGCCGCGTAAAACGTGTTCGCGTACCCCGAGGCGCTCAGGTCCCACAGGTACAGCACCGCCACCGCCGCCAGCATGATGAGCAAGGCCGGCCGGTACCAGCGCGGGGTGGACTCATCCAGCTCCCGCACGACGGCGGGTCCCTCCGGGTGCCGGTGCCGGGCGGTCCGGGTCGCGATGCCGGGGTGGTCGGCTGGCGTCTGCCACGGCTGCTCGAGGTATGTCATTCCAGCGAAGATGCCAGCCCTGCCTGGATCGCAGATCTCGTGCATCTCTGCGCAGGTTATGAAAATGTCACAGCCAGAAGACGGGAGCACGCCGACCCGTATGCGCACCGTAGCGAATCGTTATGGCACCCTACAGGCCCTGGTCATCTGCCGTGGCGAGCTCAGCGTGGACCTGAGCAGCCTCGGGGGCTCCGAGACCGGTGTAGAGGCCGAGGGCGTGCCGCCAGTGGTGGCGGGCCTGGCCGGGGTCGCCTTCGG
>JBKQQQ010000003.1:0-5411 GCA_052144275.1 Streptosporangiaceae bacterium | reverse complement strand
CACCAGTTCGAGGATGCGCTCCTCCTGCAGGGCCGCGATACGAGCCCGCGGCATGGTCTCCACGTCCGGTTCGAAGAACCGTTCATCAGGCATGCTCTATTTCCCTCACTCGCCTCCGGGGCGCTTTTGAGGCGCCGCCTTCCCTCGTCGCTCGTTCCTCGCTCCTCAGTCCAGGCAGCGCCGCGCCCCTTTGGCTCGCTCGGGAGGGGCAGCCCTCTCGTAGTCTAACGCGAATCGGGGTGATATAACTAACTTGTTTAGATGATTTAGCTGTGTTGAATACTGGTCGCGGAGGGTGACGCGATGGACAGCAGCGACGCGGAGGTGCTCGAGCGGTACCCGGCCGTCCGGCTTGATCACCTGAATAAGCGGTACTACCAGGGACTGCTGCGCCATGAGCTGCTGGCCGGCCGCTGCCGGGCGTGCGGCAGCTGGCATACCCCGCTGCGGCCGATCTGCCCGTCCTGCTGGTCGGCCGAGGTGAGCCCGGTGCCGGTCAGCGGCCGCGGCACCGTGCACCTGCTGACCTTCCTGCACCAGGGTCCGCCGGCGCCGGGCGTGGACTACGCGGGCGGCTTCCCGCTCGCCGCGATCGAGCTGGCCGAACAGAGCGGGCTGCGGGTGGAGGCCACGGTGGTGGACTGCCCGCGGGACCGGCTCCGGATCGGGCTCGAGGTGGAGCTCACCTGGATCGACCGCGACGGAGCCCCCTGGCCCGCCTTCCGTCCCGCGGGGCCGCGGGTATGACCGGGCGCAACCCGGCCAAGGACAAGGTGGCGATCGCGGGTGTCGGCCTGTCCCCGTACGCCCGGGACCGGGGGGCCACGACCGAGCTCGCCATGGCGCTCGAGGCCGCGGTCGCGGCGATCCGGGACGCCGGGCTGACCGCCGCCGATATCGACGGCGTGGTCGGCGGGGGACTGCTCACCGGCGGCATCGACCCGGCCACCGTGGTCTCCGCGCTCGGGCTGCCCGCGGTCACCTGGTGGGCGCGCGCCGCGCCGCCGATCATGAACCACCTGGTGGCCGCCGTCAACGCGGTCTGGACCGGAGCCTGTGAGGTGGCGCTGGTCTACCACTCGGTCTACCGGGTCGGCGGCTTCTCGCGCAGCGCGAACGCGGACCCGTTCCGGCGCCGCGCCACCTTCGGGCTGCCCGACGGCCGGGCCGCCGCCGGCGACGGGCACACCGACGCCGAGCCGTGGAGCATGCACGGCTCGGCGGGCTACGCCGCCTGGGCGGGCCGTTACCTGGCGGAGTTCGGCGCCTCACGGGAAGATTTCGGCCGCATCGCGATCAACGACCGGAGCAACGCGGCGGCCAACCCGAACGCGGTGCTGCGGGAGCCGCTGACCATGGCCGGCTACCTGGCCGGCCGGATGGTCCGTGAGCCGTTGTGCCTGTACGACATGGACGTCCCGGTCGACGGCGCGGACGCGTTCATCGTGACCACCGCCGAGCGGGCCCGCGACATGCCCGCCGCGCCGGTCCTCGTCCACGCGGCGACCATGGGCATGACCACGCCGCCGCAGGAGCACCTGGCCGCCGGGCTCGAGGCCACCGGGCAGCCGCTGGCCGCCCGCGACCTGCGGGCCAAGAGCGACCTGTGGCTCGACGACATCGACCTGTTCTTCCCCTACGACGGTTTCACCGTCGTGGCGTTGCGCTGCTTCGAGAGCTACGGGTTCTGCGGTCCCGGCGAGGCCGGGGCGTTCCTGGCCGACAACTGGGACGAGGACCAGAACCGGATCATGATCAAGGGCCGGGTGCCGGTGAACACGCACGGCGGCAGCCTGTCCGAGGGCGGCTCCCAGGGCGCGGGCCACCTGCGCGAAGCCGTCACCCAGCTGCGCGGGCAGGCGGGCCGCCGCCAGGTCCCTGGCGCGCAGGTCGCCCTGCTCACCCCGGGCGGCTTTTTCTTCAACGCGCAAGGGCTGGTCCTGCGGGCCGGCTGAGGCCCAGCCAGCTGAGCTAAAGGAGGCGTGATGGGCTTGCTCGATGGCAAGGTGGCGATCGTGACCGGGGGCGGCCGCGGGCTCGGCCGGGCGCACTGCCTGGCGCTGGCCGCCCACGGCGCGGCGGTCGTGGTGAACGATCCCGGCGCCGGGCTGCACGGGGAGCGCACCGACCAGACCCCGCAGACGCCGGCCGATGCGGTCGCGGCCGAGATCACCGCCGCAGGCGGCCGGGCGCTGGCCGATCACTCCTCGGTCACCGACTGGGCGGCCACCGAGAAGCTGATCGCGCGGGCGGTCACGGAGTTCGGCCAGCTGGATGTGGTGGTCAACAACGCCGGCATCCTCCGCGACAAGATGCTGTTCTCCATGACCGAAGACGACTTCGACGCGGTCATCGCGGTGCACCTCAAGGGCACCTTCGCGATGACCAGGCACGCCTGCGCCTACTGGCGCGAGGAGGCCAAGCGCGGGGCAGGCCGCGGCGGAAGGATCATCAACACAACCTCGGGGACCGGCCTGTTCGGCACGGTGGGTCAGGCCAACTACGGGGCGGCGAAGGCGGGCATCGTCTCGCTGACCACGATCACCGCGCTGGAGATGGCCAGGTACGGGGTGACCGCGAACGCGATCAGCCCGATCGCGCTCACCCGGATGACCGACGGCATCGCCGGGGTCGCGGTCCGCAACCCGGTGCCCGGCGATCCCGCGCCGGACGGCTTCGATCCGCAGGATCCGGCCAACGCGTCCGGGCTCGTCGTCTACCTCGCGTCGGACGCCGCGTCCTGGCTGACCGGCCAGGTGTTCCGGGTGCACGGGAACCGCGTGCAGCGACTGCGCGGCTGGCGGTCGGCGGGGGAGTACCGCAGCAAGTCCGGCCGGGCCGTGGAGCCGGGAGAGCTCGTCGCCGGGCTGCCCGAGGTGTACGGCACCGCGCCCGCCGGGCGGCTGCCGGACCCCGCCGTGCACGGCGCCTGACCGCGTCTCACTCACTCACTCACTCACTCACCAGCCCGCCAGCCCGCCAGGCACCGTCTCACTCACCCGCCAGCCAGGCGACCAGATAGAAGACGCCGAACGGGTCGTCCTCATAGAGGACCTCCGTGCTGGAAGCCCGGCCGGGCATCGCCCCGGCGAGAACTTGCCATCCGGGCCGGCCGGCCGCGAGCAGTTCGCGCGCCAGGTCCTGGGCCATGGCCCGCAGCGGGGCGAGGTCGCCGCTGCGCACCGCGTCGGCGATCGCCGCGTCGAAGGCAGCCGCTCGCGGGTCCAGGTAGCCGGGGGCCCGCAGGGTGCGGCACGCGCTCCCGTCGGCCATCACCAGCAACCCGACCCGGTCGCTGAGGGTGCGCAGGTCCGCGCCCAGCCGCAGGCAGGCCGCGGCCGGCTCGCCGGAGTGTACCGACTGCAGCAGTCGCGGCCCGCTGTATCCGCCCTCGTCGAGCAGGCGGGCGCCGAGCCCGAGCGGCAGCGGCAGCGGCGGTCCCCCTGGGACCGACCCGCCCCGGATCCCGGGCGCCGGGCCGGGCGCCAGGCCGAGCGCCGGGCCGAACGCGGTGAGGTCGAGGCGCCCGTCCGCAGGCCATACCGCCGTGCGGCGCCCCGGCCCGACGACGGCTATCACGTCGGGCCCGGCCTTGACCAGCCGTCCCGCCGCCGCCGCGCAGGCCTGGCGAAGCTCGGGAATAACCGGATCCAGGCCGGTCAGCTCCCGGGCCAGCAACGGCGCCGGAGGGCAGATCGCCACGACAATGCTGCCCCGGGGGGACGACCCCCCCAGACCCCCCCGCGACCGGGGGGACCCATCCCCCCGGACCCCCCTTGGGCTAGGCAAGGCCGCGCACCGCCCGGGCAGGCGGCCGCTCACCGCGGATGGCCGAGACCATGTCGAGGACCTGGCGGGTCTGCGTGACCTGATGCGCCCGGAAGACGCGGGCCCCGAGCCACGCGCACACCGCGGTGGTGGCCAGCGTGCCCACCAGCCGCTCGTCCCGCTCGGCGTTCAGGGTCTCGCCGATGAAGTCCTTGTGGGACAGCGATACCAGGACGGGCCAACCGGCCGCCACCATCTCGTCCAGCCGCCTGGTGACCTCCAGCGAGTGCCAGGTGTTCTTCCCGAAGTCGTGGGCCGGGTCGATGATCACCCGCGAGGGATCCACGCCCCGGGTGATGGCGCGGTCGGCCAGCGCCAGCGTCCGCTCCAGCACGTCCGCCATCACGTCGTCGTATTCCACCCGGTACGGGCGGGTCCGCGGCGGCAGCCCGCCGGCGTGGCTGCACACCAGGCCCGCGCCGTATTCCGCGGCCACCTCGGGCAGCCGCTCGTCCCAGCCGCCCCAGGTGTCGTTGACCAGGTCCGCGCCGGCCGCGCACAGCTCGCGGGCCACCTGGTGCCGCCAGGTGTCCACGCTGATCACCAGGTCGGGGTAGGCCGCCCGCACCGCGGCCACGAAGGGGACGGTCCGCCGGATCTCCTCGGCGACGGTGACCTCCGCGCCAGGCGCGGCCGGCACGCCGCCGATGTCGACGATGTCGGCGCCCTCGCCCACGACCTCGTGCACGCGTTCCATCGCCGCCGCCTCCTCCCAGGTGGCGCCGCGGTCGTAGAAGGAATCGGGCGTGCGGTTGACGATCGCCATGATCAGCCGCTGCCGCGGCCCGAAAGACCGTCCCCCCAGGCGAAGTGCCCGCTGACCTGCGGTGTCCCCGGAGCCGCCCGCGGTGTCCCCCGAGCCGCCCGCGGTGTCACTGGAGCCGCCCCCGGTATCACTGGAGCCGCCCCCGGTGTCGCCGGAGCCGACCACATCGCTTTCCGAAGCCGCGCCGGTCATCGCCGGGCCCCGTCGCGCCTAACTGGCCCGCCGAGCAGGCCAGCTGGCCGGCCGGTCGGGCCAGCTGGCCGACCAGCCAGGCCAGCCACCGGCGGCCGCTCCTGCACCGGAATCGGCCGGGCCACCGGACGGACCTGGACGCCTTCCCTGACGAACTGCTGGAGCTGGGGGCTGGCGGACACCGGCCCCCCACTGACCTCCCCAGCCCCTTTCACCGGGCGCCTGCGCTCCGCCACGATGAGCAACTCCGCCGCCATCAGGGCCAGATCGTGGTCGGTCTGGTGCTTGTGGCCGCGCGAACCCAGGTCGACCTGCGCGATGGCATCCAGCCCGCGCGTGGCAGCGGTGTCGAGCAGGGTGGAGAGCTCCACCCCGTACCCCACCGGGATGCTGAGCGACTCCATCAGCTCGCGCCGCGCCGCCCATTCCCCGGCCAGCGGCTGCACCACACCAGACAGCTCGGGCCACCACAGGCTCAGCAGCGGACGGGCCACCAGCTCGGTGACCCGGCCGCCTTCGGTCGAGGTGGAGCCGTCCGTGCCGATCGCGATCCTGGCGTAGAAGCCCTTGACGAGCTGAACGCCGGGTTCGGCGAGCAGCGGCCCGAGCAGGCCGGTGACGAAGT
>JBKQQQ010000002.1:0-14968 GCA_052144275.1 Streptosporangiaceae bacterium | reverse complement strand
CAGCCCAGAAATGAGCAGCACAGTGAAAGTGCAGATCAATACGAAGCTCTGCCAGGGGCACGGCCGCTGCTACGACCTCGCCCCCGGCTTGTTCGGAGATGACGACGAGGGTTACGGGCAGGTCCTCGGCGACGGCAGCGTGCCGCCAGCGGCGGAGCGCGACGCACGCCTGGCGGTTCTGAATTGCCCGGAACACGCGGTCGAGCTCCTCGAGGAGGGATGACATGGCCGTCGACGACCGCTTCACGCAGGACTCCCGGGAATCACCCGACGATGAGCTCCAGGGGGTGCGCAGCGAGATCATCACCGGCCCGGTCGCCGACTGGGCGACCGACTTCTCCCACCTCGAGCCGGAGTGGTCCGCCGATCCCTACCCGATCCAGGACGACCTGCGGCAGCGCTGCCCGATCGCGCACACCGGGCGGTTCGGCGGCGCATGGCTGCCGACACGCTACGAAGACGTCGCGGCGATCGCTTACGACACCGAACGCTTCTCGTCGCGGTCGATCATCCTGAGCAACTTCCGGCCCCCCCGCGCGCTGGCGCCGGTCGGCGGCTCGCCGCCGATCTCCTCCGACCCGCCGTTCCATCACGACGCGCGCAAGCTGCTGCTGCCCGCGTTCACCAAGAACGCCGTCGCCCGGCAGGAACCGGCGACGCGGGCGTTCTGCCACTCGCTCGTCGACTCGTTCGCGGGGCGGGACGTGGTCGACGCCGCCCACGACTACGCGCAGCACATCCCGATGCGGGTCATCGCCAACATGCTCGGCTTCCCCCCGGAGGACGGGCCGCAGTTCCGGGAGTTCGTCGAGGATCTGCTCGAAGGCATCAACCTGCCGCCGGATGACCGCATCGAGCGGGTCTCGCGGCTGTTCGACTACCTGCTCGCGCAGGTCCACGACCACCTGGACAAACCGCGTGACGACCTCACGACCTACCTGATCAACGCGGAACTCTACGGCCGCAAGCTCGACCCGTCCCATGTTGTCGGCACGATGGCCCTGCTGCTCATCGCCGGCATCGACACGACGTGGAGCGCGATCGGCGCGTCCTTGTGGCACCTGGCGAAGACCCCCGGCGACCGCGAGCGCCTCGTCGCCGACCCCGGGCTGCTGCCGACCGCGACGGAGGAGTTCCTCCGGGCTTACGCGCCGGTCACGATGGCGCGGCTGGTCAAAGAGGACATGCACTGGCACGGCGTGGACATGCGGGCCGACGACTGGATCCTGCTGTCGTTCCCGGCGGCCAACCGCGACCCGGCGCAGTTCGACCGGGCGGGTGAGGTGGTCATCGACCGCCAGGTCAACCGGCACGCCGCCTTCGGCCTGGGCATCCACCGCTGCGTGGGTTCGCACCTAGCGCGGATGGAGCTCCGGGTGGCCCTCGAGGTCTGGCTCGAGCGGATCCCGGCGTTCACCCTGGCGGATCCCGGCGCGGTGACCTGGTCCGCGGGTCAGATCCGCGGGCCGCGCACGCTGCCGCTCCGGATCGGCTGACCGTGGCGGCCGGGGCCGCTGGCCTTTCCTTGTCCGCTGACGATCCGTGCGCCCACGCCGGCCAGGGGCCGGGTTGCTGCCTGATCCGCCAGCTGCGGCTGACCCAGGTCGACGAGGGGCGGTTTACCGGCGGCCTGCGCGGCGGGCGGTCAGATCCGGACCGTGCCTTCGGCGGTGGCCTGCTCGCGCAGGCTGTCCTGGCGGCCGGAGCCACGGCGCCGGCCGGGCAGGCTCCCTCCTCGCTGCACGCGTACTTCGTGTCCGCGGGGGACACCGGAAGACCGATGCGCTACACCGTCGGCCAGCTCGGCGCGGGGCGGTCGTCGGCGCTCCGCCAGGTGACGGCCGACCAGGACGGCGTGACCCGGCTGGTGGCGCTGGTGTCGTTCCGCAGGTTCGGCGACAACGGCGCGCATCACCAGCGCCAGGCGCCGGCGCTGGGATCGCCGCCGAGCCTGACCGCGGACCCGGGGATCGGCCCGGAGCCGGGCCCGGAGATCAGCAGCGCCTGCCGGTGTGACATCGGCGATCTGACCTGCGGCGTGGCCCTGCAGGCCGCCGTGTCGGAAGCCGAACCCGGTGCCGCGCCGGGCGCGCACCGGGCCTCGTGGCTGCGGCTGCGGCACGACCTGGGCGCCCGGCCGCTGTGGCAGGCCGCGGGCTTGGCCTACGTGTCCGACCTCGCGACGATCCGCACGGTCGATCAGCCGCACCGGGGCGAAACGGGTCGGCGCCTGGCCGCGTCAGTCGACCATGCGGTGTGGTTCCACCGGCCGTTCCGCGTCGATGAGTGGCTGTGGTACGGGCAGCGCAGCCCGGTGTACGCCGGCGGGCGGGGGACCTGCCTCGGCGAGTTCTACGACGCCGCGGGGCGCCTGGTCGCGTCCTGCGCCCAGGAGGTCTCACTGCGGTATGTGCGAGATGAGGCGTAACACCCGCCTCGTTCGGGAAAATAAGATCTTTGCTGCCGAACGGGCCGGGTTTAACGCATCTCCGCCAGCCGGAGCCCGGCGGCTTATCGCCGGTGCGGGTCGGACGCGTTGAGCGTCTCGACGACCTGGGCGTAGTCGCCGGGTGCCTCGCCGGAATCGGGCTGATAGCCAGCGGCGCGTAAACGAGGAACTATGGAGTTATGTCGATCGCCATCACTGAAGAGCACCGTGCCCTCGCCCAAACCGTGGCCGGCTTGCTGACCAAGCATCAGTCCCGCGCCGCGGCCCGCGGCCTGCTCACGGAGGAGGCGGACGCGCGGCCGGCCTTCTGGGCCGAGCTGAGTGGCCTCGGCCTGCTCGGGCTGCACATTCCGGAAGAACATGGTGGCTCGGGGTTCGGGCTGGCCGAAACGCTAGTCGTGGCCGAGCAGATGGGCCGGTACCTCGCACCGGGGCCGTTCGTCCCGACCGTGATTACCAGCGCTGTGCTGGCTGCCGCCGGGACCGATGACCTGCAGAAGCGGCTGCTGCCAGCGCTGGCTGACGGCAGCGTGATCGGCGCGGTCGCGCTGGGCGGCGAGGTGAGGCACGTCAACGGTGCCGCGAGCGGGAAGGCCGGTGTCGTGATCAGCGGCCACCTGGCGGACGTGCTGCTGGTCCCGGCGGGTGATGACGTGCTGGTGATCGAGAAGGCGGCCGGCGGCGTTCAGGCCGAGGTGCCCGCCAATCTGGACCAGAGCCGGCGTGCGGCCAGGGTCAGGCTCGACGCGGCGCCAGCGACGGTGCTGCCCGGCGCGCGCGGGCTGCTGACCGGCGTGGCCCGGGCGGTGCTCGCGGCGGAGGCGGCCGGCATCGCCAGCGAGACCACGGAGCAGGCGGCCGAGTACGCGAAGATCCGCCAGCAGTTCGGCCGCCCGATCGCGACCTTCCAGGCGGTCAAGCACCATTGCGCGAACATGCTGGTGGCGGCCGAGCTGGCGGCGGCCGCCACGTGGGATGCCGGCCGGGCCGGGATCGACGGCGGTGACCAGCTCCGTTACACCGCGGCCATCGCGGCGGCCCTGGCCGTCCCGGCCGCCGTCAGCAACGCCAGCCTCAACATCCAGGTGCATGGCGGGATCGGGTTCACCTGGGAGCACGACGCGCACCTGTACCTGCGCCGGGCTGCCGCGATCGCCGCCGTGGTGGACACCGAGCAGGCGGCGATCGAGGTTACCGATCTGGTCCGCCGCGGCGTGCGCCGGCCTGCCGCGATCGACCTGCCCGCCGCGGCGGAGCCGATCCGGGCGGCGATCACGCCCGATGTGGCCCGGCTGCGCGACCTGACCGGCGAGGACCGGAAGCAGGCGCTGATCGAGACCGGCTACGTGATGCCGCACTGGCCGAAACCATGGGGCCGGGAGGCGTCCGCCGTCGAGCAGCTGGTGATCGAGCAGGAGTTCGCCGCGGCCGGGATCAAGCGGCCGAGCTACGGCATCACCAGCTGGATCATCCTGACCCTGATCCAGTACGCCAGCCCCGGGCAGGTCGCGCGCTGGGTCCGCCCGGCGCTCAACCAGGACGTGATCTGGTGTCAGCTGTTCAGCGAGCCAGGCGCCGGGTCCGACGCGGCGGGCATCAGGACGCGGGCGACTCGGGTGAAGGGGGATGGGCCAGGGGGAACGGGGGGCGGGAGCCCCCCGTGCACGGAAAACGTGGGTGGAGGCTGGCGGATCAACGGCCAGAAGGTCTGGACCAGCGGCGCGCACCTGGCCAGCTTCGGCCTGGCCACAGTGCGGACGAACCCGGACGCGCCCAAGCACGAGGGCATCACCACGATGGTGATCGACATGCACGCGCCCGGCGTCACCGTCCGGCCGCTGAAGATGCCGACCGGGAACTCGGAATTCAACGAGGTCTTCTTCGACGACGTGTTCGTGCCCGACGCCGACGTGGTCGGACCGGTCGACGCCGGCTGGACCGTGGCGCGTGCGACGCTCGGCAACGAGAGCGTCAGCATCGGCGGCGGCGACAGCGGCATGGTGATGCCGGGCGAGGCGTTCATCGCGCCGCTCGACGCGCATCCGGAGCGGCTGGCCGGCGGGGCCGGACGGGTCGGCAGGCACATTTCCCGCACACAGGCGCTCGGCCTGCTGAACCAGCGCAGCGCCCACCGGGCGGTAGCGGGGGCCGGCCCGGGGCCGGAGGGCAACATCGCCAAGCTGCTGCTGTCCGAGCTCGGCCACGAGGCAGCCGCGATCATGGCGGAGCTCGCGGGGCCGGACGCGGCGTTCCTGGCCGGTAACGGCGCGATGGCGGCCACGCTCGTGCTGATGAACCGGGCCATGTCGATCGCCGGCGGCACGTCGGAGATCAAGCGGAACCAGATCGCCGAGCGGATACTCGGCCTGCCCCGTGACCCGCTCATCAGGTAGGCCTCACGCTGAGACATCCGGGGGCCGCCTGCGGATGGCCACCCGCCAGTGACGGCGGAACGGGATCGTGGCCGCCAGGAGGACGAGGCCGAGGACGCCGCAGGCGAGCGGGCCGGTCTGCCGCAGCATGGTGATCGAGGCAGCGTTCTTGCTGGCCAGGGCGGCCAGCTGGCGGGTGCTTGATCCCGACATCTTCAGGTCCATGTCGGCCACCACCAGCTTGCCCTGGCCGCCAGGGCCGCGGAGCACGGACAGGACCCGCTGCTCGATGTCGATGACGACGCCGGTCCGCGGGTCGACCCAGAAGGTGTTGTCGGCCTGGTAGTAGCGGTCTGCCACGACGTTGCCTGGCTTGCCGCGCAGGCCCAGCAGCGACGGGGGCACCCCCGCCAGCTGGGCGACCGCGGTGGACGGTATGTGCTGGACGAACCGGTAGGTCATGATGCCCTGGACATCCGCCATGCCGCTGTAGGTCGCCGGCCAGGCCGATCCGGCGTTGACGTCGAAGACCTGGTAGGTGGCCTGCTGGCGCGGGCCCTGTGGCCGTTCCTGCGGTACCTCAACTCCGTGCTGTTCCTGCCCGCGGGCCAGCTGCCCGGGCCGGCCTGAAACCCAGGGCTGCCTCTTGACGGTCATGGACTGGGCCGGGGATCGTTTGGTCCAGGAGACGGAGGAGGCCGCAGGTTCATGACCGAGACCGCGCGGCTGGCCCAGCTTCTGGCGTCGCGTCTGCGGGCGGTGTGGGGGGAGGCCGCCGAGATCACCGGCATCCAGCGGCTGCCGGGCGGCGCGAGCCGGGAGAGCTGGGGCATTCAGGCCCGGCTGGCCGACGGCGCGGAGCACCGCCTCATCCTGCTCCGTGACCAGCCAGGTGACCGGGCTGTACGAGGACTTCGCCGAGCCGCGGCCTGCGCTTGAGATCGGCCTGCGGTGGCTCGCCGCGCACCGGCCTCCCCCCTCGGCGGACGGTCTGGTGCACGGCGATTTCCGGACCGGCAACCTCATCGTGGCCCGGGACGGGCTGCGGGGGGTGCTGGACTGGGAGCTCGTCCATCGCGGTGACCCGATGCATGACCTGGGCTGGCTGTGCACTAAGGCCTGGCGGTTCGGCTCGGCGAACCCCGTCGGTGGCTTCGGTGCTCGCGCCGACCTGATGTCGGGCTACGCCGAAGGCGGCGGCACCCCCCCGGACGAGGCCACCCAGCGGTGGTGGGAGCTGTACGGCACCGTGCGGTGGGCTCTGCTGTGCCGTCGGCAGGCCGCGCGGTACCTCTCGGACGCCGAGCCTTCGATCGAGCTCGCGGTGCTCGGCCGCCGCGTATGCGAGCAGGAATACGACGTCCTGCTCGCGCTGGGCCACGCCGCGCCCGTGCAGGTCACGGACCCCCTGGAGGATACCGTCCGCCCGGCTACGGCACCTCACGACCGGCCGACCGGACCCGGCCTGCTCCGTGCCGTCCGCGAGTTCCTCGCCACCGAGGTCGCCGGGACCGATCCGGCCCTGGCGTTTCATGCCCGGGTCGCCGCGAACGCACTGCGCATCGCCGAGCGCGAGGCCATGCTCGCCCCCGGCCACGCACGCGACCACCGGGCCAGGCTCGCCGCGCTCGGCTGCGCCGACGATGCCGAGCTCTGCGCGGCCATCCGGGACGGGTCGCTCGATCACCGCTTCGACGATGTCATCGCGGCGGTCCGCGCCACGACTATCGACAAGCTCGCGGTCGCTAACCCCGGCCACCTGGCCCGACCCGGATGAGCCCCGGTCTGGAGCACAGAAGGAGACGAGGACGTGGACTTCAACCTGCCCGAAGACCTGCGGCAGTACCTGGAAGAACTCGACGAGTTCATCGAGCGCGAGATCAAGCCGCTCGAGCGGCAGGCCGACAACATCCGGTTCTTCGACCACCGCCGGGAGGACGCCAGAACCGACTGGGACCGCGGCGGGCTGCCCAGCCGCGACTGGGAGACGGTGCTCGCGGAGGCCCGGCGGCGGGCCGACGCGGCCGGGCACTACCGGTACGCGTTCCCGAAGGAATACGGCGGCCGGGACGGGACCAACCTCGGCATGGCGGTGATCCGCGAGCACCTGGCCAGCAAGGGCCTCGGCCTGCACTGCGATCTTCAGAACGAGCACGCGATCGTGGGCAACAACGTCGCGCTGCTGCTGATGCTGCACTACGGCAGCGCGGCGCAGCAGCAGGAGTGGGTCGACGATCTCGCCACCGGCCGGCGGCATTTCGCGTTCGGCATCACCGAGCCCGAGCACGGCAGCGACGCGACGTTCATGGAGGCCCGTGCCGTCCGGGACGGGGCGGAATGGGTGATCAACGGCGAGAAGACCTGGAACACCGGCGTCCACACCGCCTCCCACGACCTCATCTTCGCCCGGACCAGCGGGACGCCGGGCAGCGGCGAGGGCATCACCGCGTTCCTCGTGCCTGTCGACGCCGCCGGCTTCACAGTCAAGGAGTACCTCTGGACCTTCAACATGCCCACCGACCACGCGCACGTCTCGCTCACCGGCGTGCGGGTCCCCGGCACCGCCATATTCGGCGGCGAGGGCCGGGGCCTGGCGGTGGTCCAGCATTTCTTCAACGAGAATCGCATCCGCCAGGCCGCGTCGAGCCTGGGCGCCGCGCAATTCTGCATCGACCGCTCGGTGGAGTACGCCAAGACGAGGGCCCCGTTCGGCAAGCCGCTCGCGAGCAACCAGGCGATCCAGTTCCCGCTGGTCGAGTTGCAGACGCAGTGCGAGATGCTCAGGGCGCTCATCCACAAGACCGCGTGGGGCATGGATCAGCACGGGCCGCTGTCCCAGTCCGACAAGGTCTCCATGTGCAACTTCGTGGCCAACCGGCTGTGCTGCGACGCCGCCGACCGTGCCATGCAGGTGCACGGTGGCCTGGGCTACTCGCGGCACCAGCCCTTCGAGCACATCTACCGTCACCACCGCCGGTACCGCATCACCGAGGGTGCCGAGGAAATCCAGATGCGGCGGGTGGCGGGCTACATGTTCGGCTACATGAAGCAGCAGGCGCCCAAGGGCGTGCCCGAGACGCCCGCCGGCCGGAGCGGGGCTTAACCAGCGCCGCTAGCGCGTCCGCAGCCGTGACCAGGCGTCGGCCGGCCTGGCCCGGCCGACCGGGACCCTGGCCGCGGGCGCATCAGCATCCAGCCAGTCCGGCGAAAAGGCCTGATTTCTGAACCGGAGCGGGCTGCGGTGCGTAAAGGTGGCAGGAGACAACGGCACGTCCGGCTGCACGGAGAGGGACGTGATGGTCGTGGGCAGACATCGGCTGGGCAAGACGAGCAGCTGGCTGCAGCTGAGACTGCGGGTCGCGGGAGCGGTGCTGCTCGCCGTGTCCGCCAGTATTCACCTGGACCTGTACCTGACCGGCTACCGGTCGATCCCCACCATCGGCTGGCTGTTCCTGCTGCAGGTCATCGTGGGATTCGGCCTGGCGGCCGCGGCGCTGGTGACACGCAGCTGGCTGGCCGCTGCCGCCAGTGCGGTGTTCGCGCTATCCACGCTCAGCGCCTACCTGCTGGCGGTGTGGATCGGGCTGTTCGGGTTCAAGGAGGTCCGCACGAGGGCCGGGATCGCCGCTGGGCTGATCGAGGTGGCTGCCTTCGCGGTGCTGGCCCTGGCCGCGATCGCCGCAGGTCCCGTGCGTCAGGCCGGTGGGCCGGCCAGCCCGGACGTCGGGCTGCTGGCACGGGTGCAGGCAGCAGTGGCGGTAGTGATCCCCGCGGTCGGTGCCGTCTCGGTGGTCGCCCTGACCCTGCTCGGAGTCGCGGTAGCCAACGCGAGCGGCCCGCCTGCAGCCGCTGCCGGCACCGGGGTCACCCTGAAGACCGTGAACATCAGCGGTGTCACCGTGGTCACCAACGCCGATGGCCTGACACTGTACTGGTTCGCCCCTGACACCCCGGCGACCTCCAAATGCACAGGGTCGTGTACCGCCTACTGGCCGCCCGTTACCGGTAATCCCAGAGCCGGGCCCGGGGTCACGGGCAAGCTCGGCACCATCAAAAGGCCCGGCGGCGGTCTGCAGGCGACCTACAACGGCCATCCTCTGTACACCTATATCGGCGACAACGGCCCGGGCCAGGCGCGCGGTAACAACCTCAACCTCAACGGCGGCCTCTGGTATGAGGTCCCCGTGTCTGGGTGAGGCCCAGGATTCCGTGCAGGGTACGTGCGGTACGTAATCTCGCCGCAATAACTTGCTATTACGGAGAGAATTGTTATAACTACTCTCCGCTTCGGCGGGCGGCGGTCCTGCACGGTCGGCGTGGGCCGGGCCTCGTTACGAGCTGATCCCGGCCCGGTTAATGCTTCGTGACCTGCGACGTAAGAACTTCGCAATGAATGGCCGGGAATTCGGCGCCGCTCCGCACGGAAAACCGGACAAAACGCGAATCCTCTAAAGTTCCTGATCTCGGCATTGTCGCTGGTCTACCGTGTCCGCCTGGGAGCGTTCCACCGGAGCGGGGCGCCTCAATGGAGGTGGATCGAATGCTCATTGACCATGGGCCCGCACAGCGCCGTCGTACCAGGAACAACCACGCGGTGCGCATCGCAGTGCCTGTCACCGCCGCGGCGGCGCTGAGCCTGACCGTTGGAATCCTCGTCGCCACCTCGGGCGGTGGCACCACCAAGGTCCACCCGGCGGCGGCTTCTTCCGCCACGCAGGGCGTCTCGTCGACGGCAGTCAATGCCGATTGCGACATCATCGTCCCGGCCCACCCGCTGACCGCGAAGGGGCTGGCCACGCCCTACCAGCTCACAGGACCGGACGGCGAGTCACCTGCAGCCTCCGGCTGCCAGATGATCAATTCGGTCAACCTGGGGGCGTTCGTCCAGGCCACCATCTTGAACCCGGGTACCGGGGCGCTGGCGGTGTACAACCCCTTGGTGGTCACCCAGGGGACCAAGCCGGCCGTCGCGCCGATGGTGCCGAAGCTGCCGGCGGACGCGATCGTCACCATCGACTTCGGGTTCAACGGCACATTCCTGTTCCAGGTGGGCGCGACGCCCAACGCGCTGGCGCAGGGCAACTGCGTCGACGGCCTGCCGGGATCGCCCTTCGGGCAGGTGTCGTTCTGCAACGGCACTAACTTCTTCAACGCGGCCTTCAGCATGGAGCGAGCCGGGCGGCTGGTCGTGCCGTCAGCGGGAACCTCCAGGACGCTGGTGCCGACCGCGGGCGCGCTGGGCACCGGCCGCGAATGCCCGACGACGCGCAACTTCGACATGGTCGACCAGGACCCGAGCGACAACGTGACCACCAAGTACCTGCTCAACCCGGTGACCGGCCAGACCGCACAGGACAACGCGGCCAACGCGGCTCACCTGAGCGGCGCCACCCCGCTGGTCAACGGGAGCGACAACGCCCTCATCGACGACTTCCTCGACCCGGCGCTCGGCTGCACCCCGTTCGAGGCGCCCGACCTGGGGAACAACGGCACGATGGCTACGTCCCAGGCGCTTGACGAACTGCTCGCCGCCAGGAACCAGCCGGAGAACGCGGCCCTGGTGCCCGAGAACGACGAGATGGTGCTGGACAACGGCGGCAATGCCGACCAGGCCAAGACCGACCTCTACCGCTCCGAGATCGGGCAGGCGCCGGTCGATAGCCAGACCGACGCGAGCAGCAGCCCGCAGATGTTCTGCCAGAACCTCGTCAACATCCAGACGCCGTTCCTCGCGGCCAACGAGAACCTGCTCGCCGCCGGTCCCTCGCCGGTGCCCACGGTGGGCGACACCCTGTTCACCTTCCTGGCGAACCGGCTGGCATCGTCCTTCGACAACCTCAACTGCAAGAACTTCGGCCTGGCCAATCCCGTCGCCGTCGTCCTCAACGGGGCCGGCGCGGCCACCGAGGCCACGTTGAACACCGCCCCGCAGGAAGCCTCGTTCTGACCACATGTACCCACGACACATGCACGGCAGGACCTGAGCCCGTTATCGGCCGGCCAGCGGTACGGCGCGTTTCCGCTACGCGCCGCACCGCGGACTGGCTACACCGGTTGTCGTATGGGCGGCGGGCCCGGGTGGCCGGGGCAGGTACCGGGTCCGTTCGGGCAAAAAGATTTTGAATTTATCCGAACGAGCGGTGGTGCTTGCCTACAGGAACGAGGTCGCTCCCGGAGGCAGGATCGGGCTGCGGCCAAGCTCGCCCTTCGCGATCGAGCGCAGGTGGACCTCGTCGGGGCCGTCGAACAGGCGCATCGCCCGGTGCCAGGCGTACATCGCCGCCAGCGGAGTGACGTCGGTGACGCCGGCGCCGCCGTGCACCTGGATGGCCCGGTCGATGACCCGGGTGGCCGCGCGGGGGACGGCGACCTTGGCCATGGCGACCAGGTGCCGGGCGGCCTTGTTGCCAGCCACGTCGATGACGTGGCTGGCATGGTGGCACAGCAGCCGGGCCTGCTCGATCTCGAGCCGGGACTCCGCGATCTGCTCGCGTACCACGCCCTGGTCGGCCAGCGGGCGGCCGAAGGCCACCCGCTCCTTGGCCCGCTGCACCAGCAACGCCAGGGCGCGCTCGGCCGCGCCGAGGGCCCGCATGCAGTGGTGAATCCGGCCGGGGCCGAGCCGGGCCTGGGCGGCCGCGAAGCCGCCGCCTTCCTCGCCGATGACGTTCGTGACCGGCACGCGGACGGCGGAGAAGGTGACCTCGGCGTGGCCGTGCTGGTCGTGGTGGCCGAGCACGGGGTAGTCGCGGACCACGGTGACGCCCAGGGTGTCGCGGGGGAGGAGCACCATCGTCTGCTGGCGGTGCGCCGGAGCCGAGGGGTCGGTCTTGCCCATGACGATGAACAAGGCGCAGCGGGGATCCATGGCGCCGCTGGTCCACCACTTGCGCCCGTCGATGACGTACTCGTCGCCGTCCCGCTCGATCCGCGTGGCGATGTTGGTGGCATCGCTGCTGGCGACGTCGGGTTCGGTCATGGCGAACCCGGACCGGATCTCCCCGGCGAGCAGCGGCTCGAGCCACTCCCGCTTCTGCTGCTCGCTGCCGAGCAGGTGCAGCAACTCCATGTTGCCGGTGTCGGGGGCGGCGCAGTTGATCGCCTCGGGCGCGATGTCCAGGCTCCAGCCGGACAGTTCGGCGATGGGCGCGTACTCGAGCTGGGTCAGCCCCGACTCGGCCGGCAGGAACAGGTTCCACAGGCCCTGGGCCTGGGCCTGCTTCTTCAGCTCCTCGATAACCGGCGGGACGACGTGGCCATCGGGGCCGGCGGCCCGGCGGTGGGCCAGGTACTCGGCCTCGGCGGGAAGGATCCGCTCCCGCATGAACGTGACCATCCGGTCCTGCAGTTCGCGAGCCCGGGGACTAGGGGCGGGCAGGTCGTAGTCAAACACCGAATCCTCCTGAGCAAACCGAGGGTTAGATCCGTCTAAACGGTAGTTGAGGCGCCGCGTCAGAAGGTGAACCGGCTTGCGGAACTTGCTGATCCTCAGGGGGCTGTTATCAGCAGCGGGCTCTTCCGCAGCCTGGCCTGCTCCAGCTCGCCGATCTCCCGCTCGCGGTCCTTGCCCAGCTGGGGTCATCCGCTGGGAGACCCGTACAGGCCTGGCCCGTTGATCCTTACCTTCTCGAGGAACAGGCGGGCTGCGGAATATGCCTCTGCGATGAGCGCGTCGGTGTAGGTGAAGTCGAGCGGCGAGATCCGGCGCAGCGATGGACCGGGCAGGTAGAGGACGGGGACCTCGGCCGCGGCGATCGGCGCCTCGAGAACGGCCTGGGCGCGCATCGTCACGAACACGGTGTAGAAAACGGCGTCCGCGGCGGTTTCGGGCTGGGGCGGCAGATGGCCGGGGAAGGCGCAATCGAGAACAACGAGTGAGCGGGCGCCGATCGCGAGCGCTTGCCGCATCGGCACGTTGGCCACCACGCCGCCGTCGTAGAGCCGGCGGCCATCATGGTCAACTGGAGGATAGAGGGCGGGAATGGCGGCACTGGCCAGCAACGCCGGCAGCAGCGGGCCGCTGCTGATCATGTGCGGCTGCGCAGTGGCGATGTCGGTAGTGACAGCACCGAAAGGCAGCGCAAGCTCGGCGAAGGATGTGGCCGTCCCGAGGAAGGCGGCGATGACCGCGGCCAGGCCTGAACTGGGGAACAGGTTCGTCCGGGTTCGCTGCAGTGTGCGGGCCTGGGCCAGGAGACCACCCGGGAAGACCATATCGCGGGTCAACCGTGCCCAGGCATGCGACAAGCGGTTGGCTGCCCCAACTGGGTCAAGCGCGACGACGGAACCGTTCAGGGACCCGACAGAGCTGCCCACGACCAGGTCGGCCGTGACCCGCTGCTCGGCCAGTGCTTGCAGCATTCCGACCTGGCTTGCTCCGAGGCTTCCGCCACCGCCGAGGACGAAGCCGACCGGACGGGGCAGCGCCTCGGCAACCATCCGCCCTCCCAGCAAGCCGCGCGTATGGGGAATAGTACCGTTCTGGGGTCTTCAGCCCGCGACCGTGCGCGAACTGAACTAGCCCTTGTCTTCGCCGGGCAGGATGCCGGGCGGCACCACATCGGTGTCGGGGCGCGCGGCTGCCCGGCGGCCGCTCGCCTTCTGCCAGTAGGTCTCCTTGCCCAGCAGCGACTCACCGAACCGGTCGAACTCGGCGATTACCTTCTGCGTCGCCGCGGTGACGGCCTCACGGGTCCGTTCGCCTAGGTCCTCCAGCTGCCGGGATACCTCGGCCTGGATATGAGCGGCCACCTCTTCCTGCGCCAGGGCGCGCAACTCCTGCTTGGCCTCGCGCACCGCGGCGCGCAGATCCTTCGTCGCGGCGTGGGCCTCGCGGATCATCTCGCGGCACTCGCCCATCGCCGCTTCCAGCCGGTCCAGTTCGCTCACGGCATCCTCCTCACTCGCCGGCGGAGCCCGGGCCGCTCCGATCCTGGTCGGCAACGGGCTCGCGCACCGCAGTGACGTCGTTCAGCGGTGGCCAGCAGCCCGGCGGCGACGTTGCGCGGCGGGCTGAGCTGCGCTTCATGGACTAGCAGGAAACCGGACCTCGTTCTGCGCGCCCACGAGGAAGCGGAGCGGCACCTGGCCAGGCTACCAAGCAGCACTACGCTGGCTGACCGGGCGTCTGCACTGCCCTCGGTGCCGGTTCCGTGGCGGTGCCGTCCGGGGCCGGCCCCGCCAGGGCCCGCAGGTTGCCCCTGGGGAGCACCAGTCCGGCGACTACCGCGGCCACGACGAAGATCAGTGCGGAATACACGAACGCCGTGGTGTAGCTGTGGAGCGCTGCCGCCTGCAGGTTCGCCGGCGTTATCGCCCGGCCCACTAGGTATGCGGTGGCAGCGCCGGCCGCGAGCGTGTTGAGGAGGGCCGTGCCGATCGAGCCGCCGACCTGCTGGGAAGTGTTGAGGGTGGCCGATCCAACACCGGCGTCGCTGGGCTTCAGGCCCAGGGTGCCGGTGCTGAATGAGGGGGCGAGACTCAGGCCGAACCCGAGACCCAGCAGCAGGAGGTAGGGCAGCACGTGGCTCGCGTACGAGCTGTGCAGCCCGACTCGGTGCAGGAGGTACAACGCGGCGGCGTTCATGAGCAGCCCGGTCGGCACGATCACCTTGGGTCCGACGCGGGGCAGCAGCACCCGGTTGGACACCTGCGCCATCCCCGCGAGCGCGGCGATCATGGGGAGAAAGGCGATGCCGGTCTTGACCGGGCTGAACTTGAGTATCTCTTGCAAGTAGTAGGTGAGGAACAGGAAGACCCCGAACAGCCCCATGCTGGCGAACAGCATCGCCAGCATCGAACCGCCTCTCGTCCTGTTCTGGATGACCCGGGGCGGCAGCAGCGGGTGCGACACCCGGGGCTCGAGCCAGGCGAAGCCGGCCAGCAGGATCACCCCGAGGACCAGGAAACCAATGGTGAAGGGGTTGCTCCAGGCGGTGGTCTCGGCGTGAGAGAAGCCGTAGACCAGGCAGAACAGGCCGCTGGTGACCAGGAGAAGCCCGGGAATATCCAGCGGATCGCGGTCGGCGGCCTTGTCGTTCTTCAGCCAGAGCACGGCGCCGGTCGTGGCAACAGCGGCAAAGACCAGGTTGACGTAGAGAGTCCAGCGCCATGACGCGTAGGAAGTGAGGATCCCGCCAAGCAGCAG
>JBKQQQ010000001.1:0-12384 GCA_052144275.1 Streptosporangiaceae bacterium | reverse complement strand
GCGCCGAAGTGGACCGGATGAAGGACTTCATCAGCGCATCCAGGGAAAGCGACGGGATGAGCGTCAAGCGCCTGCAAGGCGCCCTGCTGCGCGCCGAGGAACGCATCAAGAAGAAACTGGACTCCGCTAAGGACCCCGGCATCACCTTCGAGGCCACCGGCATCGACTACCTGTTCATCGACTTTTCCGACCGGCCTTGCGGGTGTCCGCCACGTCCGGCGAGCCTGCTTCTGGCAGCGTGACGGTCCTGTTAACCTGCCGGGCCAGGGACGTGCGCGACGTCCGGGGGATCGGGGATCGGGGGATCCGTGGCGCGCAGGGTTGTCATCGGGGATCTCCGGGTGCAGGCGGTGGAACGGGACGGCCGCGGCCGGTCGTTCACGATCGTGCACCCGGACGGGGCCGTGCACGAGGCGGCGGACCGGTTCCTGCGGGGCTATGACGGGTCGGGGACCCAGCGGACTTATGCGTACTTGCTGCTGGATCACCTGCGCTGGCTGGAACGGGAGGCGCTGGCCCTGGAGACGGTGTCGCTGCAGGACCTGAAGCGTTACATGGCGGCGCTGGGCGCGGCGTGGCGCGGGCCGTATGGCCAGCCGTGGCGTGAGGGCCGGCGCCCGTTCGGCCAGAGCGCCTTGTCGGCGGCAGCGGCGTGCGTGAAGGGCTTCTACCTGCATCAGGCGCTGCTGGGCATCAACCCGGAGCTGGGTCCGCAGCTGCAGCTGTCCCGGCTGCCGTCGCGGGCTGACCGGCAGCGGGCCTTCCTGGGACATGTGCAGCGTGAGCTGCCGGCCAATCCGCTGGCCCCGCCGCGGCAGCGGCGCCGGCACCCGAAGCTGCCGCCTGACGGCGCCCGGGAGATGCTGCTGGAAGCGGTGACCACGGCCCGGGACCGGCTGGTGGTGACCTGGCTGGCGGACGGCGGGTTCCGGATCGGGGAGCTGTGCGGGCTGCACCTGGCCGATCTGCACCTGCGCGACGGCGCGGCGTGCGGGCAGTGCCGGGCGCCGCACGTGCACGTCTGCCACCGGGACGGCAACCCGAACCGGGCCGCGGCCAAGACCAGGCACCCATGGCAGCCAGAGAACGGCATCATCGCCGGCGGGCTGATCAAGCGGGCCAGCCCGGCGATGATCCACGCCTACTTCGAGTACATCACCACCGAGTACCCGCAAGATGCCGGGCACGGCATGCTGCTAGTGCAGCTGCACGGCGACAGCGCGGGGCAGCCGTGGACGCCGGACGCGGCCCGCGGGATGCTGCGCCGGGCCGGGACCCGGGCCGGGCTCGGTAAGGTCATCCCGCATGCGTTCCGGCACGGATTCGCCACCGCCGTGCTGGACGCCTCGGGCGGCAACCTGGTGATCGCCCGGGACGCGGGCGGCTGGGCATCCACGACCGTGGTCAGCGAGACCTACGCGCACGCTGACCTGCACGACCCGGCGTTCGATGCGGCGCTGCGGCGGGTGTGGGGCGAGCAGCGGTGAAGGCCGACCCGCTGCTGCCGCTCTACCGCGAGCAGCACGCCGGCCAGGCCGGACAGGACCGGCTGGAGCTGCTGACCGCGCTGATCGGCGGCCCGGCGTTCGACCCGCTGTTCCGCTGCGAGGTGATCCGCATCCCGCCCCGGCATCCGGTCTTCCGGTGGGCGTGCCTGGTGGATGGCTGCGAACGGCCCCGCAAGGGCAGCCTGGACATGTGCCACGTCCACCGTGAGCAGTGGGCGCAAGCGCAGGCCCGCGGGGAAGGCATGGCGGCGTTCCTCGCCGCCGCGCCGCCGCTGGGCCCCTCAGTCTGGGTGGAGCAGGTGCCGTGCCGGATCTGCCCGGGCCGGCCCGCGACGCACACCGGCTGGCGGATGTGCCACCGGCACTACATGCGCTGGTACCGCTGCCAGCGCGGCGAGGGGCAGCGGGCCAGCTTCGAGGACTGGCTCGCCGGCCAGGTCCCGTTCGACGGGTACGGGCCGTGCCAGGCGGCGGTCTGCCCGGACCTGGCGGCCACGCCGTTGGGCCTGTGCGCGGGCCACGAGTCCCGGTACCAGACACACGGCGCGCCGGGCGGTGCGGCGCTGCCGCGGGCCTGGTCCCGCCGCTATGAGGTCCGGGGCCTGCCGGTCCCGGTCGCACTCGCTGACCGGGAGCAGTTCCGCGCCTGGTGCGCCGCCCAGCCGCCGGTGCCGTGGCCGGGCCAGATCATCCTGGCCGGGCTGGCGCCGCTGCCGGCTGCGGAGATCCGCTGGGGCCTGTTCGCCCATACCCAGCGGGAACGGCACACCCGCTGGGATACCGGCTGGGTGCAGGCCCTGGTCAACACCTGCCGGGCCCGAGGCACCGGATCGCTGACCGAGCTTGACCTTCCCTCCTGCACCACGTTCGCGGCCATGGTCGCCCGGGAGATGCTGCACGACCTGCGGCTGGCCTACTTCACCCCGCAAGCCAGCCGGGATGCGGGATTTATCGAGACCGACCACTTCGGGATCCGGTTCCCCGAACGGGGCAGCCACTTCGACCTGTCCGGCATCGCCCAGCGGTGGCTGCGTGACCTGCTGTGGGATTACCTGGCCGGCCTGCTGCGCTCCCCGGACTGCCCGCGCAGCGGCGGCACCTTCGACGCTTTCCGCCGCGCCGCGACCGAACTGGGCGCGTTCCTGGCCGCCGACGCGCCCGGCGGCGGCCACGATCCCGCGCAGCTGACCGCCGCGCACATCCAGCGGTTCACCGCCGACCAGCGGCACCGCGAACGCGAAGGGCTCGCGTCGCTGGTGATGCGGCGCCAGGACGGCACCCCGTCGGTCATCACCACGAACACCCGCGCCATCACCTTCAACCACGCCCGCAAGCTGCTGCGCTGGGCGCTGGACTCCGGTGCCGCCGAGCAGGCCGGGCTGTCCCGGGAGTTCATCACCGCGATGCCCGCGGCGGGGCCCGCCCTGGTGCGCAAGCGCAGCCCGTTCCCCGACCAGGTGGCCCGCGCCCTGGCCGACGAGGCCAACCTCGCCCGGCTCGCCGAGGTCCACGACCCCGCCGACTTCGGGCTGCGCGACATCTGGGAAACGATCATCGTCACCGGACGGCGGGTCAGCGAGGTGCTGCAGCTGCGGCTGGACTGCACCGGCCGCTACGGCGGGCTGGCCATGCTCTGGCACGACCAGACCAAGGTCGGCAGCTACGACCAGGCGATCCGCATCCCCGAGTGGCTGTCTGAACGGCTCGCCGCGCGCCGGGAAACCACCGTGGCCCGGTTCACCGCCCGGCACGGGCACGGCCCCGCCGCCGGGCAGCGGGCGGCGATGGCGCTGTTCCCCGGCCGCTACCGCAACCCTGACGGGACCGCCGCAGTCACATACCAGTGGTTCCACTCGGGCTTCAAGGCCTGGGTCGACGAACTCGGCATCGGCCGCTGGGTAGCCCACCAGGCCAGGCACACACTGGCCACCAGCCTGCTGCGGCACGGCGCGACGCTCACCCACATCCGCCGCTACCTCGGGCACGTCTCGGACCGGATGGCCGAGCACTACGTCCAGCTCAGCCACTCTGACCTGGAAGACGTCCTGCAGCATGTGTGGGTCGCCGGGCCCGGTGCCGCCAGCCCCGGCACGCTGCTATCCGGGCCCGCCGCGCCGCTGACCCGCGAGCAGGCCGAGGCGCTCGCGATCGACCTGTCGCGGCGCAGCACCCCCGCCGACGGCGGATTCTGCACCTTCCAGCCCGTCGTCGACGGCGGCGCCTGCCCCTGGAACCTGGACTGCCACAACTGCGACAAGTTCGTCCTGTCCGGCGCCGACCTGCTCTACTGGCGGCGCAAGCGCGAGCAGTGGCGGCTGCTGGCCGAGGGAGCCCCCGACGACGCCACCGCCTCCTACCTGCACGACTACTTCGAGCCCACCGCCCGCGCCATCGACGGCCTGGAGAAGGCCCTGGCCGGGCTCGGCCTCCTCGACGATGCCCTCGCCCTGGACCTGCGCAAGCCCCAGGACTACTTCCACCGCGTCTGGAACACCGCGTTCCTGGCCACCGACCTCGCCAAGGCCGGCAGCGAAGCCGACCAGTACGACGGCGAGGACGAAACTGAGCACGCCGATCCCGCCCCGGCGGCGCAATGAGCGCCGGAACCGCGAGCCGGGACGAGCCGAAGACCGCAGCCGCTCTCGCGGCGCGCCGCAGCAGCGCCCAGGCTGCACTCGGACGTGTTCACGACGCACTCGCCCGGATGCGCCGTGAGAAGACACCGGTCACCGTCGCCGCAGTCAGCCGGCGGGCGGGCGTCTCCCGCACCTTTCTCTACAGCAACCCCGAAGCCAGAACCGCGGTGGCCGACGCCACCGAGGCCAGCAGCCTCCGGCAAGCCGGCGACCGGGCCGCTCAGGACACCGGGCAGGAGGCGACCTGGAGGGAACGCGCCCTCAACGCCGAAGACGCGCTGAAAGCCGCCCGCGCCGAGATCGTCCAGCAGCGCACCCGGATCGGCGAGCTCCTCGGCCAAGTCCGGGACCTGGAAGCCGAGTGGACGAAGGAATCCATCCAGCGCATCACCACTGAGAACACCACCCTCAAACAGCGAGTACGGCAACTCACCACCGACAACCGGACCCTGGACGAACGGCTCACAGCTGCCCGCTCCAACCTGCGGTTCCAGGACCGGCGCCTCGCCGGCCTCGAAGCCCAGATCCTGGATCAGCCCGCACAAATAGCCAAGCCCGACCTCGATCGCTAGGCGGCAGGGGCCGGGGGCTGAGGTTGCCGATCCCGCCCCCGGCCGCTGAAGCCAAGGCCGTCAGGCTGTTGCCGTGAGCACGGTCACTCGCTGCCCGGGGGGAACGAGGAGGGTCGCCGAGCCATGGCCGTCCACCGTGAGGACGTAGCGGTCGATGACCGCGCGGCGCCCGTCCTCGGCGGGCGTGACTGGCACCGAACCGCCGGTGAGGACGGCGGTGTCGAGGTACTGGACGGGCCGGGCCTGGCCCCGCACCCAGGGCCGGCCCGGGTTCGGGGTGCCGATCAGGTACCTGAACCGGTCGGACGGGTGTCCCGAGAACACCACACGTCCGTCCTCGTTACGGTCCCAGTCGTCGATCTCGAACGCGGTGACCACTTCGTTCTGGTAGATACCGAGGATCGCGTCTCCGTAGGTGGCCAGGGCGTCATCGGTGATCTGGGCCCAGGCCTCGAGCGTCGCGCGCTCGGGGGTGTCCCTGTCTGCCAGCACGTCTGGCCACGTCGCGGGGAGGTGAACGAGAATCATGAGGTCTCCTATCCGGCCGTTGATGATGAAGTCATCATAGCAATATGTTGTTACAACATCAAGCGGAATCGCCCGCCGTGCGCCGGAACCCAAGGCAACGCCATCCTGCGCCGACTGGTCCGCGGGCCGCGACAGCCGCCGGGCGGATCCCGACGGCGCCGACAAGCAGCACAGCCGAAACGGGCAACCTTCCCAAAGCCCCCCGGCACCCGTCGAGAACATGTAAGCTACGTATTAGCGCAGGTCAGAGGCCATTCGAGACTCCCTGCGGTCGGTAAAGTCGATGAGATCCACAACATCAGCCTCGCCACCCGCGCCGGGGCGGAAGTATCGGACACGCTCAAATACTTCGCGGAGCGGCTGCCCGCCACGTTCGTCTACGCCGGCCTGGACGTGGACGAGACCGGCCTGTTCGCCGGTACCCGCGGTCGGCAGATCGCCGGCCGGTTCACCCTCATCCCCGCCCGGCCATTCGACTACGGCACAGCCGCGCAGAAAGACACCTGGCACGGCCTGGTCTCCACCATGGAAGCCAGCCTGCGGCTCCACCACCATCAGCCCGGCACGCTGACCGGGCTGGGCGAGTACTTGTTCGGCCGCACCGGCGGCATGATCGGCAGCCTGTCCCAGCTCGTGCGCGGCACCGCGATCCTGGCCATCCAGGACGGCTCCGAGCAGATCACCAAGGACCTGCTCGACCTGGTTCCCGTCGACCACGCCGCGCAGCGCTCCAGTATCCGGCGGCCCGCACGCCGGGCCAGGACATGAGCACCTGGCGGCGGCTGCCGGCCCCGGTCCCACCCGGATCGAACGAGACCATCGCCTCCTGGCTGCACCGCCTCGCCTCCGTCCACGGCCTGAACACCGGCGACCTGCGCGCTCACCTGCGCATCGGCCGGTCAGCCCCCGGCGGCATGCCCGGCCTGGCGGCCCGGCTGGCGGCGATCACCGGCTACCCGCCCGGGAACCTGGCCCTGGCGCTGCCCGAGCTGCGGGCTCCGGCACCGAACTGGCCGTCCCTACGCCACCTCGCCCAGCGGGCCTGCCCCCGCTGCACGGCCCGCCACCAAGCCGGCCCGGTGCGGAGGCTGTTCGCCCACCACGACTACCTGTGCACCCGGCACGGGTACTGGATCGGCCCGCCCGACCCCAGCCGTGACGACCCGCCCCAGCCGCTCGCGCGGCAACTGCCCGAATTGGCCGCCGCGCAGCACGCACTGCGCCGCACCCAGCGGCTGCACGGCTGGGCGGTCACGTTCGACGCGACCGCCGCCGCCACTAGTATCTGCCTCGACCTGCGAGCCAGGGCAGTACACCAGCCCCTGTGGGCCCGGTGGGAACGGCGCCTGGACCTGCTCATACCCGGCACATACCGGCGCTCACTGTTCATGGCCGCGATCTTCCCCGAGGTCGCGGCGCTCACCGCGGTCCTGGCTGCCCCACCCGGCACGGACCACCTGCTCAGTGCCGCCCGGCACGCCCTCGGCTACGCCGAACCGCCGGACCGCCACGACATCAGCGACGCCCTGTCGATCTGGACCACCGCCCGCCGGGCAGGCCGCTTCCTGCGGCCCGCCTCCATATACACCGACGCAGGTCACCATGACGACGGCACGCCGCGGATCACCGACGGCCGGCTCACAGCCGAACGGCAGACCGCCACCCGCTTCGGCCGGGACCGGCGCGCGCCCTTCATCCCCAGCCCGGGGCCGCCGATGCCCTACGCCTGCCTGGCCGACCCGCTACCCGTCTGACTTCCCGACGCTGAAGGCCCTGGCCAGGACGCCCGGCCAGGGCCTTCAGACGGTCTTCTTCTCCTGGACGCAGGTCCATGTCGCCACGGGCTTTAGCGCCCTGGCGTGGCGACGAACTCGAGTAGCAGTAGAACGGAAAGTCCCGCCAAACTGCCAGTGGACGGCCGGCGCGAGCGCGAGCGTGCAGTCGGCCGAGCTCGCCGATATACCGGATAACGTGTCCGAGTCGCGCACAAGGCGGGCCGCCTTTCACGTGATCACTTACGAACGGCCCGCCGATGTACTGGATAACCGACCATTATCCCATGCCTCTGCCGGCCGGGTATGGCCTGAGGTGATCTTGCCGTGAAGGGCGATGCCGCTGTATCCGTACCCTGACGTCGCGGATGCCGCCGTTGGTGACGATGACCGGCAGCTATTGCGTTACGTTGCGGTATAAGGGGACGGCGCCGGGTGAAGGGGTGTTGGGGTGGGTGAGGGAGAGGGCAAGCTGCCGAGTCTGGCGGACACGATCGCGGCGGTGCGCCGGGAGCTAAGCGCGGCGCAGGCGGCGGGCCAGGGGCAGCCGGTCCAGTTCCGGACCGGGCCGGTGGAGCTGGAGTTCGAGGTCGCGGTGACCCGCTCCGGCGGCGGGCAGGCGGGGGTGCAGCTGTGGGTGCTGACGCTGGGCGGCAAGGCCGAGCTGGGGCAGACGACCACGCAGCGGATCAAGGTGACGCTGCAGCCGGTGAACCCGGAGACCGGCGAGGACGCGCGGATCACCGACGCCCGCCGCGGGCCGGAACCGGCCGGGCCCCCGCCGTAGCCCGGCGGACGCTCCCGGTGTGCGGGAACGGCGTGCGGTCGGCGCGGCGAGGGAGGCGGCATGGGTATCGACCGGCACCGGGTTTGTGAGCTGTACGCGGCGGGCCCGGATGCCGGGGGGTCCGGCTCGGGGTACAGGCTGGGTGATTGCCTGGTGCTCACCGCCCGGCACGTGATCGCCCCGGCGCTGGCCGGGTCGGGCGGCCGGGTGCTGGTCCGCCCGGTCGGCGTGACGGAGTGGCTGCCCGCACGGGTGGCGTGGGAAGACGCCGATGCTGACGCCGCGCTGATCGTGGTGGAGGACGAGGACTTGCGGGCGCCGGCCGGGGAGTCGGTGCTGCGCTGGGGGGAACTGGCCGGCAGTGATCCGGTGCCGTGCGCGGCGGTCGGGTTCCCGTGGGCGTCGGTGCGGCCGGACCGGATACGGGACACCGCGCACGTGTACGGGCAGCTGGCCCCGCTGGGCCAGCTGAAAGCCGGCCGACTGGACTTCGACGTGGCGTCGGCGTCGCCGTCGGCCCGGGAGGGCGCCTCGCCGTGGGCGGGGATGTCCGGTGCCGCGGTGATCGCGGACAATTACCTGGTCGGGGTGATCACCGTGGATCCGGCCCGCTACGCCGGCCGGCTGGTCGCGGTCCCGGCCAGCGGGCTGCTCGCCGACGAGGGTTTCCGGGCGCGGCTGGCCGCCTTTGGGGTGCGGGCCGAGGCGGCGCCGGTCGGGGCGGGGTGGTATCTGCGGCTGCCCGGGGAACAGACGGTTAGCCTGGCCCCGGCCTACCGGCCGGTGAGCCGCCGGTTCCGCCCGGCGCTGCCTACGCTGCTGCGCCCGGAGCATGGGCTGGTGCCGTTCCTGGGCCGCCAGCTGCTGCTGGATCGGATTGCCGGCTGGTGCCAGGACCCGGCCGCCGATAGGCCGTTGCTGCTGGTGACCGGCGGCGGCGGGTCGGGCAAGACCCGGCTCGGCCGGGAAGCGTGCGTGCAGATGCTGGTGGCCGACTGGGACGCCGGGCTGGCCGACGACCAGCGCCGGGACGGTACCCCCGCGGACCGGCTGCAATGGCCGACGCTGCTGGTAGTCGACGAGGCCGACCTGCGCACCGGTCTGATCTCCGCCCTGGTCGGCTACCTGCGGTGGGATGACGCCGGACCGCCGGTCCGGCTGCTGCTGCTGGCGCGGGCCGCGGGAGCCTGGTGGGACCGGCTGGTCCGCCAGCAGGAACTGGCCGATGCCTACACGGTCCTGGACCTGGACCGCTATCCCGTCCCGCCTTCCGACCGGGCCGAGCACTTCCGCCGCGCGAGCACCGCGTTCGCCGCCTACCGCGACCCCGGGGCGCCGCTGGCCGACGTGCCGCCGCCGGCCGGGCTGGATGATCCGGCGTACGCCGAGCCGCTGCTCATCCACGTCGCCGCGCTATTGCGCACGGTGGCCAGACCCGCTACCCCGCCGCCGGGCACGGGCGGAGAGCGCGCCGCGGAGAGCGACAGCAGCGCGGGCCAGCCGGGCCTGCCGGTCCGGCAAGCGCTGCTGCAGGCGCTATGTGAGCGGGAACGGACCCGCTGGTACCAGCTTGGTTCACATCTATCCTTCAACCCGGACCTGCCCTTGGCCGACCAGGTGGTGGCGCTGGCCACGCTGACCGCCGCCGCGGACCAGCCGGGCGCCACGTCGCTGCTCGCGGCGGTGCCGAACCAGGCCGAAGTCACCCGGATCGGGGCCGAAGCGCTGGTGGTGTGGGCGCACCGGCTGTATCCCGGACCGGGCTACTGGAACCCGCTGCGGCCGGACCTGCTGGCCGAGCAGCACCTAGCCGACACCGTGCAGCTATCCGCCCTCGCCACCGCCGCCGCCCAGCTCGCCGCCGGCCAGCAGCGGGAAGCCGCACTCCTTACCCACCTGCTCGCCGAACTGACCCGCGGCGCCCCGGACCAGCCCGCCCTCCGGGCGGCTCTCGACGAGCTGCTCGCCACGGCACTGCCCCGGATCGTCCACCTGACGGTCACCGCCGGCCCCGCCGAACTAGCCGACCTGGCCAGCCTCGCGCTGCAGCTCGCGCCCCGGCCCGACCTGGCCGCCCCGCTCGCCGACCAGATGCCCGAGCACAGCGTGCGGCTCGCCGCGCTCGCCGCCACCCTCACCAGCCAGCAAGTCACCCAGTACCGGGCCGGCAAGGTCGACGGAGAGCCGGACGCCGCCAGCCGCCTGGCCAGCTCGCTGAACAACCTGTCGAACCGGCTGGGCGACCTGGGCCGGCGGGAGGACGCGCTGGCCGCGATCCAGGAAGCCACCGACACCTACCGGGAGCTGGCCGCGGCCCGCCCGGACACGTTCGCCCCCGACCTGGCCGCGTCGCTGAACAACCTGTCGGTCCGGCTGGGCGACCTGGGCCGGTGGGAGGACGCGCTGGCCGCGATCCAGGAGGCCGCCGTCACCTACCGGGAGCTGGCCTCGGCCCGCCCGGACACGTTCGCCCCCGCCCTGGCCGCGTCGCTGAACAACCTGTCGGTCCGGCTGGGCGGCCTGGGGCGGTGGGAGGACGCGCTGGCCGCGATCCAGGAAGCCGTCGCCATCCGCCGGGAGCTGGCCGCGGCCCGCCCGGACGCGTTCGCCCCCGACCTGGCCATGTCGCTGAACAACCTGTCGGCCCTGCTGGCGGGCCTGGGGCGGCGGGAGGAGGCGCTGGCCGCGATCCAGGAGGCCGCCGACGCCTACCGGGAGCTGGCCGCGGCCCGCCCGGACGCGTTTGCCCCCGACCTGGCCATGTCGCCGAACAACCTGTCGAACCGGCTGGGCGACCTGGGGCGGCGGGAGGACGCGCTGGCCGCGATCCAGGAGGCCGTCGCCATCCGCCGGGAGCTGGCCTCGGCCCGCCCGGACGCGTTCGCCCCCGGCCTGGCCAGCTCGCTGAACAACCTGTCGAACCGGCTGGCCGACCTGGGCCGGCGGGAGGACGCGCTGGCCGCGATCCAGGAGGCGGTCGCCATCCGCCGGGAGCTGGCCGCCAGATGGCCCGATGCCTACCGCCACGAGCTGGAGCAGTCGTTGCGAGTTGCTGCCTGGCTCGAGCGCGGCGACGACCTCAGCGACGTATCTCCGCAGGAGCCTGAGCAGTGATAACGGCCCGTTATCACGTATATCGGCCCACTGATCAGGTCCACGGCGCATGGTCGGCGGCGCGCGGAATCCGCCAAGTAGAGCTGGACGGTTGACGGCCCGGGTGCCCAGATCCAGTTGGCGGTTCGCAGGGCGGTGCGCTCGCCGGCGCCACCATGAATCGGACGCGACAGCCGTCCACTCGCCATCGCCGGTGCCGGTGCAGGCTGCATAGCGTTTACCGGTCGCCTCGGCGGGCCTTCATGGCGGCGACGAGAAGGATATGCGGAATGCCGTCCTGCCTGGGAGGTTGCGCCCGGCTTACATCTGATGAAATATTCCTTCATCGGATGTAAGTGACGGAGGGTGGCAGATGGGGCAGGACGGGCGTGCGCCGGGGTCGGCGCAGCTGCAGCTGGCACCCGGGGTGCCGCTGCTGCGGGCCGAGGAGCAAGTGTTCGCGGCGATGCTCGAGGGCTGGCGGGACCAGCAGCTGGCCCGGAACCTGGCACCGGCGACGATCCGGGCCAGGACGGCGACGATCCGGGCGTTCGCGGTGCATGCTGATGCGTTCCCGTGGGCGTGGCGGGCGCAGATGCTCGATGAGTGGCTGGGGGACCTGCGGGCGGTGCGCGGGCTGCGCCGCTCGACGATCCGCGGCCGGGCCGAGGAGGTGGCGGCGTTCTGCCGGTACCTGACCGACCCGGCCTACGGGTGGGCCGAGCAGTGCCAGGCGCGGTTCGGCACGCACCCAGTGCAGGTCGCGCACGAGTGGAACACCGCGACCCACGTCCAGGAGGCCGAGGGCGACCCGCGCAAGCGGGCGTTCACCGTGGCCGAGCTGCAAGCGTTCTTCGACTACGCCGACGACCAGGCGGTGCGGGTGCACGACGGGGACCGCAAGGGGTGGCTGCCGGCGTTCCGGGACGCGGCACTGTTCAAGGTGGCCTACGGGTTCGGGCTGCGCCGCACCGAGGCGCAGATGCTGGACCTGGACGACTTCGGCGCCAACCCGCACGCACCCGAGTTCGCCGGGTACGGGCTGTGCCGGGTCCGGCACGGCAAGGCCAAGAAGGGCTCGCCGCCGCGGCGGCGCAGCGTGCTAACCGTATGGGCCTGGGTGCCGGAGATCCTGGCCCAGTGGACCGAGGAGGTCCGGCCGCTGATGCCAGCCGCAGCCGGCTCGCGGGCCCTGTGGCCCTCGGAGCGCGGCCCGCGGATCGGCGTGAACCCGCTGGACAAGCGGTTCGCCGCCTACCGGGACGCGCTCGGCCTGG
Source organism: Streptosporangiaceae bacterium (assembly GCA_052144275.1). GTDB lineage: Bacteria > Actinomycetota > Actinomycetes > Streptosporangiales > Streptosporangiaceae > Palsa-504. Next base: position 211 of record JBKQQQ010000001.1, on the reverse strand, counting down.
ACGCCGGCCTGGACTTCCACTCACTGCGCCGCTCCTACGTCACCCACCTGATCGAAGACGGCTGGGACCCGCTGTTCGTGCAGCTTCTCTTGAGCCCGCAGATGGGTGTCCACGACGTGCGGCACGAGCCTTTGACCGGTGCGGATCTTCGTGGTGGAGGTGGTTATCTACCGCCATCCATCACGCGAATTCCCCGGAGGTTCGATGCTTG